>JBLFXD010000102.1:0-12123 GCA_047611045.1 Planctomycetaceae bacterium
CGCGTGCGAATTGTCGCGCTACGGTTGGTTATGTCGCGCTCTGTCAGTGCTGAAACAAGGGGCCTCGAAAGCGGCACCACATTTGCCACGTGAGAAAAGAAGTCTCGCCCTTCACTCACTGTCAGGCGATTCACAATGTCGCTTCGACGTCAGCGTGCTGTAGTTGTCTTCGGTGTACTGTTCCTCGTATCGGTCGGCGGCGTCCTGTGCGTCGTTCAGCACGAACCACGCGTGGACGCCGCTCCACCCGTCAAGAAGTTTTCAAAGCAAAGCACGGACAGAACGAAGAACGCCACCGATGAAGAGTCAAAAGACAAGCCGGCACTGGCGACATTCATGCGGCAGAAGATGGAAGCCTCGCACGACATCATGGAAGGCCTGCTCATGGATGACGGCAAGCTGATCAACAAGGCCGCGAAAAAACTCAGAGAAATGAGCGACACGGAACACTGGCGAGTTTCCAACGACATCATGTATCGAAATCACAGCAAAGACTTTCGCAGCAGCGTCGACAAGTTGATCGTCGCTTCCAAAGGCAACTCGATCGATCGAGCTGCTCTTTCATGGTTTGACGTCACGCTGAGCTGTATCGATTGCCACCGCTATGTTCGCACGGTGCTCATCGCCGAAAACAACTGAGCGCGGCAGCCCATGAAAAACGGACAGGGACGGGCGATACTGTCGATGTCTCTCACCAAACGCGATCCCCGACAGAAGACAACTCATCACAGCGAGAATGTGCTTCTCGATGAAATCACGACGAGGTTCGACATGATCGCCCATCAGAACTCGAAATCACTCATTCAGTGCCAAATGCGCCCCTCGCGCGTTTCAAACTTTGTGTCTCACAGACTCATGGTTTATGTCTCAGATCTCAGACTTTGTGTCTCACACCAAACGCCCCATGGGAACAAGCTAATTCACGAGGTCGAAAGCCTGCTTCTCGATGAACTCGCGGCACGGCTCGGCGTAATTGCCCATCACGACGCACTGGCGAAATCCGTGACACCCTTTATGTCTCGTGGGGCCAAGGTTTATGTCTCAAATGGCAACCTTTGTGTCTCCCACCAACACTGTCCGAATCAAAGACGACTCATGAGGTCGAGTACGCGCTTCTCGATGAATTCACCGCAAGGTTCGAGGTGATCGCCCATCAGGACTCAAAAGGCAAAATCGAGAATCAGTTCGGGAAGCTCCGGATCCAACCTTTATGTCTCGTGGGACCAGCCTTTGTGTCTCAAGATCCAACCTTTATGTCTCCCACCAGCACACAGTCCGAATCGAAGACGACTCATGAGGTCGAGTACGCGCTTCTCGATGAATTCACCGCAAGGTTCGAGGTGGTCGCCCATCAGAACTCAAAAGGCAAAATCGAGAATCAGTTCGGGAAGCTCCGGATCCAAGCTTTATGTCTCGTGGGACCAGCCTTTGTGTCTCAAGATCCAACCTTTATGTCTCCCACCAAACGCCCCATGGGAACAAGCTGTTTCACGAGGTCGAAAGCCTGCTTCTCGATGAAATCGCGGCACGGCTCGGCGTAATTGCCCATCACGACGCACTGGCAAAATCTGTGACAACCTTTATGTCTCGTGGGGCCAAGGTTTATGTCTCAAATGACAACCTTTCTGTCTCCCACCAAGACGATCGATCAGATGTCCAGATCGGTCACGTCGAGGGCGTGTTTCTCGATGAACTCGCGACGCGGTTCGACGTGGTCGCCCATCAGGACTCGGAAGATTTCATCGGCGGCGGCGGCATCGTCCATGCGGACTTGAAGAAGTAATCGCTGCGCGGGGTCCATGCTTGTTTCCCAGAGTTCCTCGGGATCCATCTCACCCAGCCCTTTGAAGCGGGTGATGCGGAGGCCTCTTTCGCCCATTTTTCGAAGTTGCGGGGCGAAGTCTCTGAGACTCGAAAGTTTCGCTGCACCTTCGTCGTTGAGCACTTCGAACGGGTAGTACGGTTCGCCGTTTCGATTCGGGGCGGGAACCAGATCCTTCAGAGTGACTCCGTAATCTCGCAGCTCCCGGAGAACGTCGTTGATCGTGCGAATTTCATGCAAGTCCGTCACCTGCAGATTTTCCTGAGCTTCGACTTCGTCATCACCTTCTTTTACTTCATCGGATGCTGACGATTCGGCATGGTCGTCGGCGACGACGAGTTCGTGTCCGCGGCGTTCTTCTTCCGCCGAAACGAACGCTTCCATTTCTTCTTTGGTCGAAAACCAGCTGACAGTTCGACCAATAAAGATTCGGTAGCGAGGGAGATATCCGTCTTCGGTCGCGAAGGTCGCTGAAAGATGCCGCAAATCGACGCCGCGGCGCTCCAGCGTTTCCAGTGGTTCTTCGAGTTGCCCAAGCAGCGTGACCAGCTTTCGCATGTGGTCGTCTTCGAAGACCGTGCCGTCAGCGTCAGCTCGCAGAGCACTTCCATCGATGCCCATTTGAAGCAGTTCAGACATCATGTTTTCATGAGTGTCGACGTAGCGAATCTTCTTCTTCTGCTGTACCCGGTAGAGCGGCGGCTGCGCGATGTAGATGCAGCCGTTTTCGACAAGCGGTCGCAGGTGACGAAAAATGAATGTCAGCAGCAGCGTTCGAATGTGGCTGCCGTCGACGTCGGCATCGGTCATCACAATGACTTTGCCGTATCGTCGTTTCTCGACGTCCTCCATCACAGCGCCGGGTGGCACGCCGATCGCTTTGAAGATATTCGCGATCTCCGCGTTGTCGAGCACCTTGATCAGCTGAGCTTTTTCTACATTCAGAATTTTACCGCGAAGAGGCAGGATCGCCTGAGTGTTGGAGTCTCGACCGGTGTCTGCGGAGCCACCAGCCGAATCCCCTTCGACCAGGTACAGCTCGGTGATGTCGAGTTCCCGGCTACGGCAATCTCGCAGTTTTTCGGGAAGACCGCCAGTTGTCAGAGCGCCTTTACGACGAACATGCTCGCGAGCTTTCTTGGCAGCTTCGCGAGCCTCTGCCGCGAGGATCCCCTTCTGACAAATCAGCTTCGCGACCGTTGGATTTTCTTCGAAGAATTTATTCAGTCCCGTGTGAACGGCCGAAAGAACGATGCCTTCAACTTCGCTGTTGCCGAGTTTTGTTTTCGTCTGGCCTTCGAACTGTGGATCTGGAACTCGCACGGCGATGACGGTCGTCAGTCCTTCTCGCAAGTCGTCACCGGTCGGCGTGTAATCTTTGAAGAAGTTTTTGGCCTTGCCGTAAGTATTGACCGCCCGAGTCAACGCACTACGGAACCCGCTGAGATGGACTCCACCTTCCAGGTTGTTGATGTTGTTGGCGTAGGTGCGGATACTCTCGGTGATCCCCATCGTGTACTGCAGAGCAACGTCGACTTCGACTTCTCCATCATCGCTCGGCAACGTCGCCTTGATACTGATCACCGTCGGAAACAGCGCGTCTTCCGTTCGATTGAGATGCTTAACGAATTCGATCAAGCCGTCTTCGTAGCAGAAGTCGTCTGACTGTCCGGTGCGTTCGTCGGAAATGCGGATGTGAATCCCCGCGTTAAGAAAGGCGAGCTCCTGCATTCGCCGGGCGACGGTGTCGTAATTGAAGTTTATGTCCGGGAAGATCTGAGGGTCTGGCCTGAACGTGATCTTTGTTCCGGTTGAGTCGCTGGCTCCCAGCTTCTTCAGCGGGTCGGTGACAACGCCGCGCTGGAAATCCAATGTCCAGACGTGACCTTCGCGACGGACTTCTGCTTCGAGCCACTCGCTGAGCGCATTCACGGCCGTGATACCGACTCCGTGCAGACCGCCGGTTCCGGTTTTGTAGCCACCTTCGCGATCGAACTTGCCGCCCGCGTGGATTTCGGTCAGCACGACTTCCAGAGCCGAACGGTTATTCATGTCAGGCATCGCACCGACGGGAATTCCTCGACCGTCGTCCATGCAACTGACCGAGCCGTCCGCGTTGATCTTCACCGTGATGACCGTGGCATACTTATTCACGGCTTCGTCGACGCTGTTGTCGACCACTTCGTAAATGAGGTGATGCAGACCGCGCACCGTCGTATCGCCGATGTACATGGCTGGCCGCGTGCGAATCCCTTCGACACCTTCCAGAGCTTTGATCTGGGTCTCGTTGTAGCTGTCAGTCTTGCCACCGTCTGTCGCTGGGCCGTCTGTGCTCATCTGATTTCCCTGGGTATCAAGGTGAAGCCTTCGGGGCTCCGTGTCGATATTTCGTCCGTGAATTACCGTTGTTTCAGTTGGTTTTTGAGTTCAAATCGCTGCGAAGTTTGAAGCGAAGATCGTTGATTTTCTGTTCGGAATGCTCTTTCTGCAGCTTGTACAACAACGCCGTTTTCTGGAATGAAGCCAGCTCGTTCATCAATGCTGAGTTATCAACTCCGACTTCCAGCATCCCGCGTTTCAGACCGAGCACCTTCGTCCGACTCGAAATCCGCTCACCCGCAACCGACTTCCAGATCCCGACCAGTTGGGCATTTCCCTGAACCCGGGCGATCCCTTTTTTTGCAATCAGTTCCGAAAGCACGGACGAAAGCGGAGTCGGGTCTGGCATGGGGAAGGTCGAGAGGAAAGAGCTGAGGGACGAGGGTAAAAGCCGCAGCTGTATCAAGAAGAACCGATTACTGATCTCGTGAAAGCGGCATCACGACGTATCGATACTGATCTTCGGTCGTGAAAACGGCCGGGCTTTCGCCATCGATCAGATTCAGTTTAACCGTCGTTCCGTTGTCCAGAATTCGCAGGAAGTCGGCGACGAATCGAGGGTCAAAAGTAATCGTGAATTCATCTCCGTCATACGCGATCGGCAGCTCGACGTTTGACTGCCCGACGTCTGCCGCGCGACTGGCGAGAGTCAGCTTGCCGTCCGAGAATGAAAAATCGACGCCTCGGCTTTCTTCGTTGGTGACGATCTGAGCCTGACGCACTGCCGAATAAAACGGCCCGATGACCAGTTCGACCGACGATTTGAAATCGGTCGGGATGACGTCTGAGTACTTCGGGAAACGTCCTTCGACAAGCCGACTGTAAATCGTCGACCCGCCGCATTTCACCAGCACGTCGTTGGCATGAATCGCGATCAAGGCAACTTCGTCTTCGCCGTCTGGCAAAGAACGCTCAATCAGCTGCATCGCTTTTGAAGGAACGACCGGAGTTGTGTTCTCAACGTTGATCTCGCCCACGACCTGAGCGGCTGCCGAAACCACCGCCAACCGCCGACTATCTGTCGCGGCGAGCGTTACTCGTTCAGGAGTCAGCTCAAGCAACACTCCGCCGAGGGCGTAGCGAGTGCTCTCGGTGTCTGTCGCGAAGATCGTTCGTTTGATCATCTCACGCAGCGTTCGCGCGCTGACCGTGAAGTATTCCGAGTCTTCGAAAGCGGCGACCGGTGGGAACTCGCTGGGGTCTTCGGTCGACAGGCTGAATTCACTCTGTCCGCCCTTGATGATCAGGGTTCGCTCGGTCGCTTCCAGGGTGACTTGGTCGTCGCCCAGTTCACGCAGGATCGAGACGACTCGCTGAGTCGGAAGCAGGACTTCGCCAGTCGAGTCCGTTTCGACGCCAGCGACTTCAAAGCGAATGCCGACTTCCTGATCGGTCCCGATCAGAACGGCTTTTCCGCCGTCCACGTGCAGCTTCACGTTCTTCAGAATCTCCTTCGGTGTTCGAGTGGGAACGACACCGCTGACAATCTGCAGAGCTGTGGCAAGCGAAGCACGATGACAATTGAGTTTCATGGCGTTTGTCACTCCGTGACGAGCGTGTCAGGCAAGGCCTGAACTACTTAGAGAAAAGATATATCTCAGCAGTATTATTAAGGCGACTGCCGGATGTGTTGAGAATCATTCCCGCGACGCAGGAAGCGTATGATACGTCAAGGTTTACGCGGCAACAAGCAGTCCGGAGAGGAGTTCAAAACTCGTTATCAGACTGTTCGGTGGCGGTCACCGGTCTGTGGGCGAATGTTGACGGTTTTCGAGGCCTTTTTCGGACTGTCAACAACCCCGAAATCTATGATCACTTCTCAACAGACTCTCGACAGGTTTTGGACATCCGATTTGTGTCGGCAGTGGCATTTCAGCGAGGCTTCGCCAGCGTCACTTTCAGTTTCACTCGCTGGCCGTCGCGGAGGACGGTGACGTCGACTTCGTCGCCCGCTGAAAAGTTTCGCAGGGCGAGGTCGAAGTCGCTCAGGTCGCTGACTTTGCTTTCTCCGAACTGGACGATTCGGTCTCCGCCCTTCAGACCGCCTGTCGCAGCCGGGCTTTTCGGCGAGACACCGGAGATCGCATAGCCCTCTCCTTCGCCGCTGAAGTCGGGGATGCTGCCGAAGTACGGGCGACTGCCCTGTCGCTGAGTATCTGCTTTGCCGGCGACTTCCAGGTACTGAGGCCGCTTCTGAGTTTCCGAGGTGTAAACAACGACGTCGCGGAACAGGTTGGCAATTCGCTGGATGCCTTTGAAATTGATTTTCTCCCAGTCGTCGCCGGGGCGGTGATAGTCGCTGTGAGTGTTCGTGAAGAAGTGCAGAACGGGGATCTTCTTCGCGTAGAACGATGATTGATCGCTCGGCCCGAAGCCTTCCGGTTTGAGTGACAGTTTGAACTCGGCGGCTTCTCCCAGGCGAGTGACGTCGTCTTTGAACGTGGGAGCCGTGCCGACGCCGAAGATGGTCAGCTTGCTTTCGCGCAGCCGGCCGACCATGTCCATGTTGAACATGGCGATTGTTTTATCGAGCGGAAACAGCGGCTTTTCGACGTACTTCGCCGAACCGATCAGTCCCTTTTCTTCGGCGGTAAACGCGATAAAGACCACTCGTCGTGGAAGCGGCTCTTTCCGAGCGGCGAGCTGCCGAGCGATTTCGATCAGCGCGACGGTCCCGGAACCGTTGTCATCGGCTCCGTTGTGAACCTCGATGACTCCCGGAGCCAGCGAACCGTCTCCGCCCATGCCGACGTGATCGTAGTGAGCACCCACAACGATCGTTTCGTCTGCCAGTGGGCCTTCGCCTTCCAGCACGCCGATTACGTTTTTCACTTCCGTGCGGATTCGTTCCAGGCTTGTTTCACCCGTGACCTTCCAGCCTTCAATCACCTGCGTTCGAGGCTTCAGGTCTGTGTCGATTTCCGCTTCCAGGTCGGCGAGCGATTTCTTCACGGCAAGTTTCAGCAACTCATCGCACTTTGCCAGCGAAATATGCGCGACGGGAATGGCTCCGTCCTTGCCGTTTCCGGCATAGCCAAACTTCATCAGCGTGTCGAAGCCGCCGGTGTGAGCGTCTCCGTGAGCGCTGTTGACTCGTTCCAGGGCAGCGTTCATTTTCTTCCGCGTGTCGGCGAACGCTTCGTCGGCCGGTTCCAGTTTGGCCAGTTCGCGAGCAACTTTCACCACCGCATTGTTCGCCGAATCAACCGCCTTTTCGGCGTCGGAATCGATGGAGTACGGATCGTTCACGAACAGAATCGCCGCCGCGCCGGCCGTTGAGCACACGCTGACTTTTGAGCGAATCGAAGCGTGTCGCGAGATTCCATGACCGGATGCGAACGGACTCTTGTGGTTCGCCTGCTGAGGCGTCCGACGCATGACGATGACAATCTTGTCTTTGACCTCGACGTCTCCGAAGTCCTTGTAAGACGCCTCTTTCGCGTTGATCGCGTACCCGCCGAAGACGATCTCGCCCGAGAACTTCGCGCTGCCGCCAAACGAGCAGACGTTGAAGTCTTCTTCGAGCTTCAACTCGATCGTCTTGTCATCCGGACCGACGAACTTTAGCGAGTTGTTTTCCAACAGCTTCGTCCCGGTGACCATCGTGAATTTCTGAAAGGCATCGCCATCCAGAGCGGTCACATTCAGACCCGCGGCCTTGAATTGATCCTTGATGTAATCAGCGGCCAGGTTCAGCCCGTTGGTACCGACACCTCGACCTTCCAGCTTGTCATCAGCCAGATACTTGAGGTCGTTCTTCAGCCGATCCTCAGCCGTGCCTTTCAACTCGGCCGCAACCGAGATCGTGCCGGCAAAGGCGAGCGTCACAAACATCGTCAGCAAAAACGCAGCGGTCAGTCGAGCACGAAAATCCATCTCGAATCATCCTGTCAGTCAGGCGGTGAAAAGCGGTCACTCGGGAATGACGGAGGAAAGCCGGTCAACCGCCGACTTGTCAAGCGCCCGGGCGAGATTCGTCTGCCGACGTCCGAGTGTCAAACCGGCCAGAGTGATTCGATTGTGAGACCGTCATCTGATTCGTGGCTTCCGGGCTCTCCAACTTCGACCGTGCCGCCGTGAAGTCTCAGGATCTGCCAGCACTTAGAGAGGCCGAAGCCGAGACCTCGGCCGGCCTGGCGGCCTGAGTAGAACGGGTCGAAGAGGTGCTCGCGTTCTGTTTCCGACAGGCCGACTCCGTTGTCGGAAACGGCGAAGCGGATGTGAGAACTCGATTGAGGCGAAGGTTGTTCGGAGTTGGCGACGGAGCGGCTGAGTTCGATCCGGATGTTTCCCTCGTCCGAGATTGCTTCGAAGCTGTTCTTGATCAGGCAGGAAACGACGACGCGGAACTGTTCGCGGTCGGCGTTCAGTATGACGGTGTCGTCGAGCGACGTCTCAATCTCAACCTGCTTGTGCGGAAACTGTTCTCGCAGGCTCTGGCTGATTTGAAGGATGTCCTCGGCGGGTTCGAACTCTTCGTGCACCGGTTCAGGCGGCCGCGCGTACGTCATCGCGTCGCCGATCATGTCGCGGATGCGGTATGCCTGTCCGCCGATCGTTTCCAGAATGCGCCGTCGCTCGGGATCGGTTTCCGTCTTCAGTAGCAAAGCCGATCGACCAGCGATGGTTGCCACCGGATTGTTGATTTCGTGGCCTGCTCCCGCGGCGAATTCGGCCATCGCTTCCAGCTTCAGATCGCGTAGTCGTGTTTCCGAGACCGGATCCAAGTGGTTGCTTGAGGCTCCAGAGTTCCGAAGCTGCTCGATCAATTGTCCGCTGACGGTGGCCAGAGTGGCGAGTGTTCCGGAGTCTTCAACATCGCCTAGCAGGATTGCGCCGCCCAATGCGCGACCGTTGAACTCAAAAGGGACGACGGTCACCGAGTTCAGCGCCGCCGAATTGTCATCAACCAGCGATGACAAAGCGTCGCTGGCGAGCGTGGCGGACCATGCTTCCTGCGGCACAGCGATATCGTCGGGGGAGACAACCGGCTTATCGAGACAAGCCGGGTCAGCGAAGGCGCATTGCAGTTTCTGATTTGTGACCACCGAAACGTGACAGGCCGTCGCGCCGGACGTTCGCAGCCACGCGTCAACCAGACATTCCAGCAAGGCGTCGGCCGACGAGACCGGCAACGCTCGCTGCACAAGGTCCAGCGGGGCCATCGATAGATTGGCTGGTTCAGTCACCGGCATGATTCTTCGGCCACTTCGTCGCAGTAGGCTGGAACAAGCTCCGCGCAGTTCCGGCACTCCGAACTTTTTGATCATCCTTGCCGGAACTGCGCTGTGCTTGTTCCAGCCTACAAAAAACGCAGCAGCAGGGAATTTCCTGCTACTGCGTTAACGTCTCTTATTCTTTGCCTGCCATCTACCGAGCGTTGGCGGGGACTGGTTCAACGTCCAGCAGCTTGCAGATTCGCTCGACGAGTTTCTCGATTTCAAACGGCTTCTGCATGAAGTCGTTCGCTCCCGAGTCCCGTAGTTCCTGAATCTTGTCCTGCTCGACCATGCCGCTGATGCAGATGATCTGGCAGTCGTCCAGTGTCGTGTCGCCGCGGACTCGCTGGCAGACTTCGCGGCCGTTGATGTCCGGCAGCATGACGTCCAGGACGATGATGTCCGGGTGATACTCTTTGACCATCATGCCGGCGTCGAAGCCGTTGTTGGCCGTGCGGATGTCGAATCGACCGTCCGCATCAAGCACGTCTTTGATCAGTTCGACGAGTTCCTCATCGTCATCAACGATCAGAGCTTTGCGTCGTCCACTCTCTAAAGCGTCCGTCGGGATGCCGTTATCCTTCATGAACCGATAGAGAATATCCCGCGGAATCCGGCGGAAACGCGAACCTGGAACTCGAAAGCCTTTGAGCTGTCCGGAGTCAAAACAGCGAATGATTGTCTGCTGGCTGACCTTGCAGATCTTGGCAGCTTCTCCGGTTGTGAAAACAGTCTTCATCGGGTTCATCCATCCTTTGAGCTGAACTGATGAGCCGGCTCAGACGAAGCTGCGGTGTTCTTGAAGGCAGGGTTCACGAACTGCAGCCAGCCGACCAGGGTGCAACATCCTTGGCATTCCCTTGGTTGCGTATCTCTGCGGTAGTTATCGACTCTACGGGTCCTGCCGTTTAATCCGATTTTACCGAATTTAACACTCGTGCCGATTGTAGCCAGATTGCAGAACCGGTCAACATGCATTGTTTCCGCTAGCCTGCCGAAGGCTCCATGCCATCCCGAACTTCCTGAACGGACCAAAACACAAGATGAGTCAAGGACTTACGGATGTTGCGGGGTCTGGCCATCGAAGGTGTTTGAGACCGCTTGCGGAATCACGCCACACCCTCGCGGAGAGTGACATCCGGATTTCTGCCGCGTAAGATCGATCAAGTTCGGTCGATCCGTTCGTCGGTCGAACTCCCTCCCCACCTTCGGAGACTCACCCATGAGACTTTCCGTCTTCGCAGCCCTCGCCCTTTTGCTGCACTGTGTTAATCACTCGGTTCAGGCTGCCCCGCCCGACGTCAAATGGGTGTTTCCAACCGGCGTCCAGATCGGCCAGAAGGTTACCGTCAAGGTTTCCGGGAAGATCAATCAGCCCGGCACCGAAGTCTGGAGCAACAACCCGGGCATCACGATTGAGATTCCCGAAAAGGACAACGACCTTGTCATCACCTCGTCTGCTGATGCACGTCCCGGCTTGTACTGGCTGAGGTTTTTCAATGCCGAAGGCGCGACCGCTCAGATGCCCTTCGTGCTGGGTCGCTTACCTGAGGTCGTCGAAGCCGAACCGAATAACGATGTCGAGAAGGCTCAAGCGATCGGTCAGTCGACGGTGGTCAACGCGAAGCTCGGCGCGGCGGGCGACGTCGATGTTTACGCCGTCACGCTTAAGAAGGGACAAACGCTGGTCGCGCAGATCGATGCCAACTGGCGGCTGGGATTCCCCGTCGACCCGATCATGCAGGTCCTTTCAGCCAACGGCACGGTGATCGAACAAGTGGACGATGACCACGGATTCGATCCGATGATCGCGTTCGAAGCTCCGGCGGACGGAACATGGCTCGTGCGAGTCTTTGGTTTTCCGGCCGCTCCCAACAGCACGATTCGGTTTGCCGGGGGAGTTGATTACGTTTACCGATTGACTCTCACAACGGGGCTGGTGGCGAATCACGTTGTCCCGGCAGCTGTTCAGCGAGGGAATGAAGCATCCGTGAAACTGGTCGGCTGGAATCTGTCCGACGCTCTTTCTCAGCCGATCAATGTCGATGCGGCAACTCTTCCGGGACTTACGCACGCAGAACTTCCTCACGAAGTCTCATTGACCATCGTCGACGAGCCGGTGCTGATCGCGGCTGAGCCGTGCGATGCTGATAAGCCACTTGCCGTGACCATCCCGACAACTATCTGTGGAGCGATCGACGAAGCGACCGATGAAGACAACTTTAGATTCTCAGCAAAGAAGGGCGAGGTCCTGGTGATTGCTGCCGAGTCTCGTTCACTCGGCCACCCACTCGACACAGTGATTACGGTTTTCGACAAAGACGGAAAGTCGCTCGGCGAATCCGACGACGCGGTGCGAAACAAGGCGGACTCGCGTCTGGTGTTCTCGGTGAAGGCGGACGGGGATTACACCGTTCGAATTCGAGACCTGTTCGAAAAAGGCGGCTGGCGATTCGCTTATCGACTCAGCATCAGACCGCGGCAGCCATCCGTCAAACTGACGCTGAAGGCAGACGTTTTCACAGCAACGCCCGGCACGCCGCTGGAGATTCCCGTCACGATCGCTCGGGTCGACGGCTTCAAGGAAGAGGTCACGATCAGCGCGGCGGATCTGCCTGAGGGCGCAACCGTCGAAGCAGTCAAGTCCGAAGTGAAAGGCGACACATCGAAGGCCGTCAAACTGGTCCTGAAGACGGACGACGC
>JBLFXD010000103.1:0-12120 GCA_047611045.1 Planctomycetaceae bacterium
ATCATAACCTTGTTTTTCAGACGGTGTTTACAGGATCAAAAGAATGGCCGTTGATCCTGATTGGCTGACAGATTTACTCGACAGAACGTCGTTTCTAATACACGAATAGAAACTCGTTCGAATTCAAGAGCAACAGGCAAACGTCGGCGAGTGCTCGTGTGTCCGCATCGACGGTCCAGGGCTTGGCGTCGGGGATGTAGTCTTCGTAGACGTTCAGTTTTTCGATGAATTCAAATGGTTCGCCGGTGAATTCTTCGACCAGTGATCGGACGACCTGAGTCGGATATTTCTTTTCTTCTGGTTTGTGGTTCTGATGGTAGGCCTGCATCTCTGCCAGGTAGGCGTGCAGACTCTTCTGTTCGCGAGGGGTGGGGACGCGGCCGTAGGCAATGAGAATCGCTCGGCGAATCCACTGCTCCGTATCGTTTGGCCGTTCCTTTTGAACCCGCAGAGCGAACCCGATGGATCGGTCGGTAATTACGTCGCTGTTCATCAGCGTGAATGCCTGAGGAGTCACTGAGGCGGAGTCTCGCAGTTCGCATGACTCGTTCGGGTTCGGCTGGTTCATGATTTCCAGGAACGGATCAGCCTGACCTCGGACTCGGTACGCGTAGATCGTTCGGCGGTTGCGTTCTGCCGGCGTTCGCGACGGTTGATGTGCGGGGGCGATCGAGAACTGAATCATGCGCGGCTGGAGAGCCACTTCCAGATTGATCTCCGGCATGATGGGGACGCCGCCCATTTCGCGGTTGAGTTCTCCACTGACCAGCAGCGTACTGTCCCGCAACTCTTCGGCAGTCAGGCGCCGCGCGGGGAACGACGCCAGCAGATCCTTGTTTGGGTCGACCGTCGCCTGTTTTTCAGCGTCGGTCGGTTTACTCGATCGACGATAAGCTTCGGACATCATGATCAACCGATGAAGACGTTTGATCTTCCAGCCGTGCTCGATGAAGTCGGCCGTCAGCCAGTCGAGCAGTTGGGGATGCGTCGGCTGGCTACCTTTCGCTCCGAAGCTGTTGGCGGTTTTGACGATTCCCTTGCCGAAGTGCGACTGCCAGATTCGATTAACGATCGACCGAGCGGTCAGCGGGTTCTTGTCATGCGCGACCCACTTCGCGAAGGCAAGGCGGCGACCGTTCAGCTTATCGGTGATTTGCCACGGGTTGTCGCTTTTCGGATCAGCCGGAAGCCCCGTCGCGCTGAGGACCCCCGGGCGCACGGGTTTGAGCGGAGCTTCGAGCGAGCCGCCAGCAAGGATGGAATTCTGTGGTCGCCACTTCGCGTTAATCTGCCGAGGCTCTCGCAGTTTGCGACCATTCTTGAAATCGTCTTGTCCGTTGTAGACGGCCTGAGCCAATGGCAGATACCGCTCCAGACGCCGCGCCCAAATCCACACATCCTGCTCGCGGACCTTTTTCATCCCTTTTTCTTCATACGTCAGGCCGACGTGACGTGGTGGCTTCTTGTCTTCCGCGTCGTTCTTGCGTGAATTTTCGTTCTTGTACGGCAGGTCGTGATCCTCGTACCACTTCTTCGCGGCGGCTTCCTGCTTGTTCTGAATCTTCGCTTGCTCGGCTTTCGCATAATCGAGCAGCTCTTTGACAAGCTCTCGCTTCTCCGCAAACCCGTCGCGGTTTTCCTCCGGCAGAAACTTAGCCTGTCTTTCCGCTGGCTGAGTCGTCGCGAAAGCGGCGTACATGCTGTAGTAGTCTCGCGTCGGCAGTGGATCGAACTTGTGATCGTGGCATTTGCAACAACGCATCGGCATCGACAGGAACGCTTGTCCGACGTTGTGAACGAGATCGTCAAGATAAATCTGACGAGATTCTTTCTGAGGAATCATCTGCGTTCCCCAAGGCCCCATGCGAAGTAAACCGGTGGCGATGAGTGCTTCGGGATCGTCCGGGCGAAGTTCGTCGCCCGCGATTTGTTCAAGGACGAAATCGTTAAACGGTTTGTCTTTGTTGAACGACCGAATCACGTAGTCGCGGTACCGCCAGGCATTTGACCGTTCGTAGTCGTTGGAGAATCCAGAGGTGTCCGCATAACGAACGACATCGAGCCAATGCTGCGCCTGTCTTTCGCCGTAGTGCTTGCTGTTGATCAGGCGGTCGACCAGATCGCTCCAGGCTTTCTGCGAATCTTTCTCCCACGCCTGCTGGAATTCGACGACTTCCTGGGGACTCGGCGGGAGTCCTGTCAGGTCATAAGTGGCGCGGCGGACCAACGTTCTAGCATCAGCCTGCATCGCCGGTTTCAATCCAACTTTGGCAAGCGGCTTCATGACGAACGCGTCGACCGGGTTTGCCGATCCTGCTGGAATCTCAGGACGCTTCACCGGTTGGAACGCCCACGTATCGGCTGGCTGATATCGACGATACGTCCAGTCGTCGGCAAGCCCTCCGCTGGTATCAACGATGACTCCGTCTTCGTTCTCTCGAACGGACCATTCTTTCTTCTGAATCTTCAACTGCTCGTCGGCACTCGGCCACGGAGCCCCAGCCTCGATCCACTTGCGAAAGTACTCGGTCTCTTCCTTCGTCAGTCGATCGTTCTCCTTGGGCGGCATTTCCATGCCGTCTTCCCAAAGGATCGCCTTGTAGAGCGGACTCTCTTCCGGCTTACCCGGTACGAGCGCCGTGTCTTCGGACTCGCCGCCTTTGAGCATCGCGTCACGAGTAAGCAGGTTGTAGTCGCCGCGAGTGTCGTCAGGATCATTCCCGTGACACCCGAAGCATTTCACTTTGAGCAGCGGCAGCACCTTGAGCGTGAAAAGGCGATCGCCATCTGCGCCAAGGCTGAAGGCTGAAGGCAAAAGGCTGAACAGTACCGTCGCTCGCGTTATCAGTTTGAACTTCATCCTTCATCCTTCTGATTTCTGCCTTTGGTTTCGTTCACGGCTTGCCATGATTGTAGGTTTCCTTGATCTCGGCGTCAGTCAGAGTGGCCGCGAACAAAGCGAACTCGTCCATGCTGCCATTCAGATTGCGGATTGCGAATCGAGAATCCGCTTGCGTTGGGACTGACCAGTTTCCGATAGATGCCGTGCCTATTCGAGTTTCCTCAACCATCTTCTCTGTCGGCACGGACGCTTCACTGAGAATTTCGCCGTTCAGGTAATGAGTGATCCACGCTCGCGGTACATCGTACACGTTTGCCAGGTGCAGCCATCGCCCGCTGAGCGACGGCTTCCAGAACGGCGGCGACAGAGTCATGAAGTCGACTGGTCCCTCTTCTCCGCGCTCTCGCACGCCGCTGGCGTTGCGGTTAAACACTCCGTTAATCACCGTCACGTTTCGGTGAATGGTGCTCACTCTTCAGCCGACACTGGTGTGACATTGATAGATCTCGAGGCAGAGCAACGACGGCGCAATGAGGAATCCCGCGACGCCTGGCACCGCTACGCGCGGCATCGCGAACGCGTCACCGAATTGCTGCTCGGCACGGCGGGCGATGACTCACCCGAAGACGGCTCACCTCGGACGCGGCGGCTTTGTCTGCTCGGGGCCGGAAATTGCAACGACGTTGATCTGAAGCGACTTGCGGAAACCTTTGACGAAATTCATCTGGTTGACCTCGACGAGGACGCACTTGCTGACGGAGTGCGGCGCGCACGACTTGAGAACGCTCAGGGCACAATTCATCTTCACGCCGGTCTCGATTTGTGTGGCGTCTTTTCAGGACTCGCGAACATCGATCCAACCGACGAGGCAGCGACTCAGGGCGACATCGCAGCACTCGCGCAGGCGGCGGTGGAGTTTGCCACGCCAGCGGGGCTGGGACGATCGATCACTGCCGGGTTCGACACAGTCGCTTCCGTCGGGCTGTTGTCTCAACTGATTGAGGGGATTCTGAGCCGGATTCCTAATCCTAAAACGGCTCTTCCGTTGATTACTGCCGTCCGGACTCGGCACCTGAGACTGCTGCTTCAACTCGCTCGGCCTGGTGGTTACGGCGTGCTGGTCACCGAGATCGTGTCGTCGGACTCCGCATCGGAGATTGCATCGACTTCGGAAGAGGCATTGCCGGTGCTGCTGCGAAATGTTCTGCAACAGGAGAACTTCTTCACCGGGCTGAATCCTGCCGCGCTGCTCACGACGTTTCACAACGATCCGGAGCTGAGCCAAATCGTCGCCAGAGTGCAGACACACGCTCCGTGGAAGTGGGATTTTCTGTACCGCACCTACGCCGTGACCGCGTTCGTAGTCGGTCGAAAACCCTGAAGCGAGTCGTCCGGAAAACTGATCATCGAGAATCGTCCGACCCGCGTTCCGAAGTTGATTGATCGCCGCGCGTGCTATCGCGGCTGCAGCTCGGCATGCAGACGGGCAGCCAGACGCGGGACGTCGTCGTTCATCAGGCAAAGCGGATTTACGACGAGAACGCCGTCCCGCAGTCTTCCGTGGCTGACGTAAACCGATGGCGAACCTGCTCGCAGTGCGCGGCAGATTTCGAAGGCATCGCGACCGAGCTGATCGGCGTCCAGCTGAATTTCGAGCAGCGGCCAGCGGTCCGGGGCTGACGGCTCGATCATTGTGCAGACAACGGCGGTGTCCTGCAGCTTTGAGACGATTGTTTCCAGATAGGATCGGAGTCGTGGCACGTCGGAGTCGTAGGCACCGGCTGCGAATAACTCCAGCGCGGTCAACAGAGCAATGATCTCTTCTTTTGAAACTTTCAAGGCGCGACCGATTCCGTGACGCGGCAGCCCCGGCAGCTGCGATCGGTCGATCAGATCAGCAGGCGGATCCCAAAGTTCCCAGTGATCGTCCATGTCCAGCATCTGCAGAGCCGCCGCTGAAATCAGCTCGCGAGTCCCGCACAGGATGCCCGTCGACTGCGGACCGCGGACCGCCTTTCCGCCGCTGAAGGCAACGAGATCTGCACCGGTCGCCGGAATGAGTTGAAGATTTTCTCGCGGTGGCAATTCACCAGCCGCATCGACGAGCACGGGCAGGTCATGTCGATGTGCGAGTGCGACGACATCTTCCAGAGATGGCGAGGCTCCTTCGCTCAGGACAAACGCGATACCGGCAGTCTGTGAATTGATGGCGGCTTCGTATTCCCACACTTCGGTCAGTCGGACGCCGGCGTTGGAAACGATTTCGTTGAAGCCGACCTCAACCAGTCTCGCACCGGCCGCGCGGATTGCATGGTCGTATCCGCTGCGTTGGTCACGCGCGATGATGATCTGATTGGGAAAGCCGTCGGTCTGCGGCAGCTGCTCCATGCGACTCAGGTTGTGCCCGGTCAGGATGGCGGCGGTTCCCAGCGTGAGTGCCGCTGCCGATCCGGCCGTGACCAGTCCAGCTTGCGTTCCGGTGGTCTCGGCGATTTTTCGAGACGCCGCCGCCTGAAGTTGTTCCAGAGGAACCCACTGCTGAGCCGCAGTCGCGAATGCATCGATTACCTGCGGCGGCATCGGAGCACCGCCCAGCCGAGTGACCGTGCCGCACGCATTGATGATGGGTTCCAGACCCAAGTCCTGATAGCTGGTCATTGTCGAACACCATTCGAGGCGGTTGTGCATGGCAGTGGTTTCTGTGCGACTACGACTAAAACGTCGGGCACCCACTGCCGTTTCACCGGTGATCATTGCAGGCTGGGCGTCGTCTTCTCAATCGAGTTGAGTCAGGAACGAGGGGCGTGTGGCTGGTGGACGAGCGTAGCGAGCCCCCGGTGAAATGCAGAATTGGGGGCTCGCCAGGGCTCATCCGCCAGCCACCCATTTAAATTCGAAACGGTGACAGTAGGGTGTGACCAGCGGGCTGAACTTGAATGGCGGTGTGCTGGCGTGGAGATCTGAGAGCAATCCTGGCGTCGGGAAATTCCAACAGTTGCCCGCGCCGGCACACCAGCCGTTTGATTCGCTCCACTTGTCACACTCTACGAAAAGCCGTACAGCTTCTCCGCGAAGTGCGTCGTAGTCCCGCCCATTCCAATCAGGTGAACTGACCATGCCTCGAATCCTCATCGCTGAATGCAAGCAGGAAGTCTCGACGTTCAACCCAGTCCCCAGTCAGTACGAGGACTTCCGCATCGTGCAGGGACCGGCGATGTTGGACTTTCATCGAAGTGTGCAAGAGGAAGTTGGCGCAGCATTAGACGTATTCGATGAGGCCGGCGGCGTGGAAGTCGTTCCGACGTTCGGGGCCAGTTCCATCACGTCCGGCGGCGTGCTGACCGAAGAGAGTTTCGGCAGATTGAGCGACGAGTTCCTGGGCAGCCTGTCTGATGCCGGACCGGTGGACGGCGCGTACTTTTGTCTGCACGGCGCGATGCAGGCCGAAAACGAGAACGACCCGGAAGGATTCTTCCTGCAGGAGGCTCGCCGCATTCTGGGAGACGAAATTCCCATTGTCGTGTCGCTGGATCTGCACGGGATCCTGACTGACCGAATGTTGCAGCACAGCGACGCGGTCGTCGTTTACCACACTTACCCGCACGTCGATTTTGTCGATACAGGAGCCCGGGCTGCGTCACTGCTGCTCAAACTTGTCGCGGGCGGCGCGCGACCGGTGACTGCTCGAGTGAAGATTCCCGTGCTGGCTCGCGGCGACGAGATGATCACCGAAACCGGGGCGATCGGCGAATGTATTCGTCTCGCACAGCAGGTTGAAGCCAGCGAAGAGGGACTCGCCGCCGCCGTCATGTGGGGGAATCCGTTTACCGACGTTCCCGAATTGCGGTCCAACGTCATCGTCGTCACGGACGGCGACGAAGCTGTCGCGGCAGACCACGCTGTGAACATCGCTAACCGGTTCTTGAGTCATCATGAGAAAATGCAGGTTCCGCTGACGAGCCTTGAGGAGAGTGTCCGTCTGGCTTCGCAGGTCACCTCCGGAACCGTGGTCATGATGGACGCCGCCGACGCGACAAGCTCGGGAGCATCGGGCGACAGCAATGCCATCCTGCGGGAATTAATCCGGCAGGATTATCAGGGACGTTCGCTGTCGCCGGTCATCGATCCCGAAGCCGTGCGTCGAGCCTTCGCAGCCGGAGTGGGAGCTGCGGTTCGAACCACGATTGGTGGAGCCCTCGACCCGGCTCGGTTTCAGCCGATCGAAGTCGAGGCAACAGTCCGGTCGCTCTCGGATGGAAAGTTCCGTAGCGAGTCGTTTGGCTGGCCGTGGGACTCGGGCAACACCGCCGTGCTGGAAGTAGGACGACACACGATTGTCGTGGGGTCGCGACCGGTGCACTTGTTCGATCGATCGTGGTTCTATGCGAACGGACAGAACCCGAGTCACTTCGATCTGGTCGTGGTGAAATCTCCGCACTGCGAACCGCAGATGTTTGCGGACTGGTGTGCAAAGCTGATCAACGTAGACGCGCCGGGTTCGACGAGTGCCAATCTGCAAAGCCTCGGCCACACAAACTGTGCGCGACCAATCTTCCCGCTGGACGACGGTGTCGAGTTTCAACCAGTCGCCGACATCTTCCGCAGAAACTGATCAGTCACCGTGGCCGCTTCGCGACTATCCGATCAGCTCGGGCATCGGTCGTTGATTGTCGACGAGGTACTGCGGCCGGCCGGCCAGATCTTCGAACTGAGTCGTTCCGACATCGATTCCCAGTTGCTGGTAGAGCGTCGCGAAGACCTCGCGAAAGTGGACTGGCCGATTGAGTGGCTCTTCGCCCAAGCGAGTCGTTGAGCCGATTACCTGACCGGTTTTCATGCCGCCGCCTGCGAGTAGTCCTCCGGCGACGTTCGGCCAGTGATCGCGGCCGGCGTTGGCGTTGATCTTCGGCGTTCGACCGAATTCGCCCCATGCAACGACGGCAATCTCGTCCAGCAGACCTCGATCAGACAAGTCTTCGATCAGCGTAGACAATCCGAGGTCAAACAAGGGGAGTGCTCCGCGAGCCTCATTGAAGTTGTCGCGGTGCCAGTCCCAGTTGTAGTCGCCGGTCAACATCCGGCCGAACGGCCAGCGGCTGAACGCAAGTGTCACGCAACGAGCCCCCGCTTCGATAACCCGCCGCGCGAGTAGAAACTGGTCAAGCAGCGTCTTCCCCTCCCGTTCACCGGAATACTGGGCGTCCAACCCGTATCGAGCTTTCGTGGCAGTATCTTCGCGGCTTAGATCGAGCGCTTCGGCCAGACGCGGAGATGTCAGAACTTCGAATGCCTGTTTGTGAAACTCGTCGATCCCGTCGGCAGAATTTGCTCGGTCGACGTCCTTGCGGAATTGATCGAAGCCGTCCAGCAGGGCTCGCCGATTCGAAAGCCGATTAAGACTCGCACCGTTAAGCATGATGTTTTTTCGGTCGACGGCCTGGACCTGAAATCCGGAATGCGCCGCGCCGAGATATCCACATTGCCCCGGGTCGGTCCGCATGATGAATCGAGCGTCGGGGTCGACTGGTGATAGATCAACGCTCGGCGGCACGCCGGTGACTCGCGGACCGAACTGCTTTGAAAGGACGGATCCCAATGAAGGCCAGTCACCAGGTGGGTATCCGGGAACGATGGGTGAAGCCGGCATCGGCGGATGCGACTCCCAGCCGGTCGAGCACCAGTGCGTGTTGTGGTCGTTTTTGAAGCCCATCAACGATCGCAGGAATGTCAGCTGTTTTGCGTTCGCCGCGAGACGGGGCATTAGTTCGCAGATTTCGATGCCGGGCACGCTGGTTGAGATCGGCTGAAACTCGCCGCGAATCTCGGTCGGCGCGTCCGGTTTCAAATCGTACATGTCGAGGTGCGAGGGTCCTCCGGGCAACAGCACCATGATGATGCCCTTCGCCTGGCCCGCTTTTTCGCCGCCGGATTCACCTCGCAGAATCTCTGGCAGAGCAAGCCCGCCCAGACCGAGAGCCCCAATCTGCATCCAGCTTCGACGCGAGATACCATCGCAAAATCGCGACTGTGAACCGGGAATTGTCAGCATCGTCAAGTGCCTCGTTATCCGGTGGTGAAAACCTTACTCGATAGTATTCAGCAAATCGGCAATTCCCAATAGCTCCCGGTTGCTTTTATCGTCGCGTCATCTTCAGCATGTCCAATCTGGTCGAGTGTGCTGGCCTTTTGAATCGAGACTCTGCAAAGTTTCCTCGTTGTAACTTTCAACGAGACAACCAGCCTGCACTAAGGAAACTTTCATGCTACGTCTAATTGTCGTTTCGTCTGTTCTGGCGGTTGGTTCACTTGCTGCAATTCCTGATCCTGTTTCGCCCGACCCGGAAAGCCCTCGGCCGATTGAAGCGGTCGACACCGTCTTCGTCGAAGACATGACGTGGATGGAAATCCGGGATGCGATGCGAGCAGGCAAGAAGACCGTCATCATCGCCACCGGCGGAATCGAGCAGAACGGGCCGTATCTGGTCACCGGCAAGCACAACGTAATTCTTCGAGGGACGACCGAGGCGATCGCACGGAAGCTCGGCAACGCACTTGTCGCCCCCATCGTGCCATTCGTGCCTGAAGGAGACATCGATCCACCCACGGTGCACATGAGGTATCCCGGCACGATCAGCGTCACCGACGAAACGTTTCGAGCGTTGCTCACCGATATCTGTAGCTCGTACAAAACTCACGGCTTCGAGCACATCGTGCTGATCGGCGACAGCGGTGGGAATCAGTCGGGTATGAAATCCGTTGCCGAAGCTCTCAACAAAAAGTGGACTGCGGCGGGCACGCGGATTCACTTCGTCGCGGAGTACTACGACTTCGGCTCGGTGGCGAAGTGGCTTGCGGATCAGGGTGTCGAGCAAACTCCGGAAGGGCTGCACGACGACTTTGCGATGACGGCAATGATGATGGCCGTCGATCCGGAAAGCGTGCGGACCGAGCAGCGAATCAAAGCGGACCGATTTCGGATCAACGGAGTCAATCTGGCGCCAGCTGAAGACACGATCAAATGGGGGCATCGCCTCATCGATTTTCGGGCGGACGCAACAGTTGCCGCATTGCGAAAA
Organism: Planctomycetaceae bacterium; assembly: GCA_047611045.1. Taxonomy (GTDB): domain Bacteria; phylum Planctomycetota; class Planctomycetia; order Planctomycetales; family Planctomycetaceae; genus JABMPE01. Next base: position 9,919 of record JBLFXD010000103.1, read on the forward strand.
TCGATCGAGAACAATTGACCGACGCGACCTGGTCACCGAACTGAAGACCTTGTGAATTCGAGAAAGAACGAACGATGGCTCTCCTCAAATCAAGACGCGGCGGACGAGTACTCCTGCCGGAATTCCTGGCAATGTTGGTTTTGTCTTCGTACTTCGGTGCGGCGGTAGTCGCCGAGGGCTCCGAACTGAATCTTCGATTTAGGACACGCGCCGAGGTTTCTCCGGAAAGCGGGCAGTATCGCGAGGTCACGAAGCCGGCGACCTGGAACGCGAAGGAAACGGCGATCGTCATTTGCGACATGTGGAATGACCACTACTGTCGCAACGCCGCTCGCCGAGTCGCCGAGATGGCGCCGCGGATGAACGAGGTCATCAGAAAGGCTCGCGAGCAGGGCGTTCTCATTATCCATTCGCCCAGCGGATGCATGGATCAATATGCCGACTCGCCGCAGCGAAAAATCGCTCAGGCGGCACCAAAGGTTGAGACGAAGCTTCCGCTCCAGGGCTGGTGCCATCTCAACGACAAACACGAAGCGCAAATGCCGATCACCATTGGTCAGCCATGCGACGACGACGGTGCGATTCGGCCGGCAGTTCGCTTCTTTCAGCGGCAGATCGACACGCTGGAGATCATGGACGGCGACGCGATCACCGACAGCGCAGAAGCGTTCTATCTGATGAAGCAACGCGGTATCAAAAACATCATCATCATGGGCGTGCACACAAACATGTGCGTGCTCGGGCGTCCCTTCGGCATTCGCCAGATGATTTATCAGGGACAGAACGTCGTGCTGATGCGCGACATGACCGACACGATGTACAACCCGCGAAACGAACCCTTCGTCGATCACTTTACCGGTAACGATCTGGTCTTCGAGCATATCGAACGGCACTGGTGCCCGACGATTACCAGCGCCGACATTCTTGCTGACAAGCCGTTTCGGTTTCCCGGTGACCGCCGGAAGCACGTTGTGGTTGTCATGGCCGAGGAAGGCTACGGGACCGCGAAAACTTTGCCGCCGTTCGCACTGGCGAACCTGGGAGCCGACTTCAAGATCACTTGCGTCTATGCAAACTCAAAGAACCGGAATGACATACCCGGCATCGAAGCGCTGGACGACGCTGACGTCGCCATCTGGTCAATTCGCAGGCGAACTCTTCCGGTGAAACAACTTGATGTGTTTCGCCGATTCATCGCTGCCGGCAAGCCGCTCGTCGCGATTCGCACAACCAGCCACGGGTTCGCGTTGAGCAAGGGTGAGCCGCCGGAAGGGCTTGCCGCCTGGCCGGAATTCGATCAGCAGGTTCTCGGCGGAAACTACAACGGAGATCTCAACAACAAAACTGGAATCGTTGTCAGCACCGCCGAGGGAGTCGCCGGGCACCCGATTTTGACAGGCATTCGCACCGACGAGTTCACCTCATCGGCGTCGCTCTACAAGACCGGCCCGATCGCGACCACGGCGGCTCCCTTACTCCTTGGCAAAGCTCAGGGCGTCGAACAGGGGGAGCCCGTGGCGTGGACTCACCAGCGACCAAACGGCGGCCGCGTTTTCTACACGTCACTCGGCCACGCAGAAGATTTCAGCCTCCGTGAATTCCAACTGATACTCCGCAACGCCGTTTACTGGGCCGCCGACCTGCCAGTCCCGCCGGCTCCCGAGGAAGTGGCAGCAGCGGACGGCTGCTGATCGGCCTGCAGTTGATTCGACTTTTTCGACCGGCCGGCAATCACGGCAACGCCTGGACTGGCCAACATGGTGTCAGACCGGCTCTGAACCGAATTGATCGTCGGACTCTGAACATCGACCGGTTAGAGAATTCGGACATGTTCACTCATGCGGACAGGCGACTTGCAAAGCGGAGGCCAGTTGGTTCCCGGAAGCTCGCTGAATTAACAGTTTCGGTTTTGAAGTTTCGATGCGGCTACGGCGTTTTCAGGTAGCGGTTTGCGATTGTCTCGCCCAGCCACACGATGCCGCGGGTGTTGATGACGAGTTTTTTCTCCTGTTTGGGCAGGTCGAAGGCTTTGATGTGGATCAGGTTTCTGTCGGACGCGACCACCCGTTCGAGTTGGACCGTCACGTCGATCTTGTTGACTCGTGCGTCGTCGGTTGGCGGTTGTTGACTGACGTACCATTTCAGATCGGGCACCTCCAGATCCACTCGACTTTGAGTGACCAGTGACATCAGTCGCTTCGG
>JBLFXD010000104.1:0-12039 GCA_047611045.1 Planctomycetaceae bacterium
CTGACCGAACGCTTGCTGCCAAGGTCGATGACGAGTTCGTGCGGGTGCTTGTCGACTTCCGGCGAGAAACTGGTGTGCCAATGCGTGCGAGGGTCACCGTCGATCGCGTTGATGGCTCGCTTCTGGCTTCCGCCGGACTCACTGCTCACGCGAGCGATCTTAAGCTTCTTCCCGTCAAGCAGGCCTTTGGTTGGAATCGAGTTGACCGCTCCTCGCTGCGGAACTGGCTTGTTGCCGTACTTGGCCCGTCGATCCCGTTCGTGGATTTCGCGGTTAAAGAATGTTCCTTCTTCGGCCTCTTCGTGAGCCTCGGCGGCGAGCAGTCGTAGCTGTGTGAGGATTTGCGGGTGATCATTCGCGACGTTTTTTCCTTCGCTGAGGTCATTGTCCAGGTTGTAAAGTTCCCAGCCACGTTTTGCTCCCGGCTGAACCGCTTTCCAGTCTTCCATTCTGATCGCGACCTGCGTACCGATTTCCCAATAGAGATACTCGTGTGAATTTTGCTTTCTGCCGGCGGCCTCTTCGCCGATCAGCTCGGGCAGGATCGACATTCCATCGACATCATCCGGAGTCTTTGCTCCGGTTAGATCGGCGACAGTCGGCAGCACGTCCGGGAAGTACCACAGCAGGTCGCTCACTCGTCCAGAAGCGATCTTCCCTGGCCAGCGAACGGTCATCGGAATGCGCAGCCCGCCTTCATAAAGCGTTCCCTTTGTTCCGCGAAACTCGACTCCGGTTGCCGGATTGACATTCGCACCGTGAAAACCCCGAGGGTGTTCTTTGTCCTTGAAGTAGTCGTTTCCTCCGTTGTCGCCGCAGAAGAAGACGATTGTGTTTTCATCGAGCGACAGCTCTTTCAACAGGTCGAGGACTTCGCCGACCTGGCGATCAACCATTGTCACCATCGCGGCGTACCGCTTTGCCTGCTCGGGCCATTCTTTGTCTTTGTAGATCGCCCAGGCCGGATCGGAATCGGGAATGTCGAAGATGCCGTGCGGCGGCGTGATCGGCATGTAGCAGAAGAAGGGCTGATCTTTGTTGTCGCGGATGAACGTCTTCGCTTCGTCGACGATGACGTAGTGAGAGTACGTCTCGCCGTCGCTGCCTCCTCGGTTGTTTTTGAGAGGCACCTCTTCACTGTTTCGCACGATGTACGGCGGGTAGTAGCTGTGAGCGTGGACCTGGTCGTAGTAGCCGAGAAAGACGTCGAAACCGTGCTTCTCTGGTACTCCCGTTGAGCCTCGACCGCCACAGCCCCACTTGCCGAATCCACCCGTTGCATAGCCGGCGTCTTTGAGGATTGAAGCGACGGTTTCTTCCCCCGCTCGCATCGGAGTGCCGCCGCCGTTTGTTCGCACCGACGTGTGCCCGCTGTGTTTTCCAGACATCAGACAGCACCTCGTCGGCGCGCAAACCGAAGACCCAGCCAGTGCCTGCGTAAAACGAATCCCTTCGCGATTCATCTGGTCGATCCGCGGCGTTTGAATATTCGGATTGCCCAGGCACGAAAGCTCAAAGTACCCCAGCTCGTCAGCCATGATGTAAACAATGTTCGGGCGAGCGGCGGTCTCGTCGGCGAGCGTGTCCTCGGAGAGTGATTGCAGAAAAATCATGGCCAGAGCCAAAGTGGCGAATGTTGCACGTCTTGCCGGGTAACGTGTGGCGTTTCTTTGCTGAACGCTGGGCAAAGGTTCGATTGTTCGCGATTCCGTAAGGCGTCGATTCATGATGTGTCTTCCTGGTCTTTGCATCGTCCGCCGGAATTTCAACCCCATTATGCGGAGTAGATCCTCGGCAGGATTTCCAGTTGCCGGCTTGAGTTTAGCGCTACATGATCGACGCTGATAGTTACACAGATTCCGCGTCGAATCGTGCATCGGTCAGACGCAAAGGCGCAGCCCCGCAATGCGACGCGAAGGCCATTGCACGACGAAGGGCAGGATTGACAACCTGCCACTGCCCAGCCTTGAGGAAGCCCGGCTAAAGCCGGTTGCGGTCCGACGAATGCCCAATGACCACCAGCTGAAGCTGGTGGCGAAACAAAAGTTGGCTGACCCCGACTCATCAAGGGTTCTCACTCGGAAATGTGAAAGCCCGAATTCTTTCGCGTCGTTTCGAGTGTTTCGTGGTAAATTTAGCCGGTGGTGGAACTGTCGACGAAATCAGGCTCGTCGGCGTGCAGTGTCTCGCTCGGAAGAGTTTGCAAAGTGTGGTCGGTGAGGCGGGAGGGCGACCGGTTGGGCAGTGGCCGGCGAAGTTGCGAGCCTGTCGTCGATGTTCGCGACCACGCTCTTGAGCGCCGGGATGTCGATTCCTCGCGATTGTGCCAGCAATTCAATGAGCAGGTCGACTCGTTCGACGGCTGTCGCGCCCGCGTGAAGCGCTCGCGCGAGTGACGAAGGGCGAATCAGGTTTTGAGCGGCGGCCGCGTAGCGATCGAACGAGACCAGGTCGTCCGGGGCTGCTCCAAGTTCACGAGCCAGAGAGTTGATGGAATCGTAAATCTGGCGACTCTGTTCGAGGTTCGACCAGACCGCGTCGCGAATAGAAATCGGCTCGCCGTCGTTGACCAGGCAGCGAGAGTTTCCCGCAATCAGCATCGGCCACTTGGCCAACGGCACGAAGGCCGAGCGGTGAGCCACAATGCGGACTCGCGGAGTGACTTCGCCGTCAGCCGTGGCGATTCGAACCGCGTCGACATCGGCGGCGATTTGCTGCAGCATTCTCTGATGGGCAGTGTCTGCAAATGGTGCGATTTTGAAATTGCTCGGCAGCGTCACATGGACCAGTCCGGGGTTCTGCGGATCCGGGCGAATGGCTTGCGGGTCGGGGCTGGCAACGGTGATGAGTTGCGGATCGAACGCGTTCCAGACGTCGCTCGACGAGTACGCCGAGGCAAGACCACGCGCGTCGATTCCCGGGAGCCGATCGAGAAATGGCAGCGGCGGGATATTCATCAGGGCGATGCAGGGCCGCCTGGATTCGGCCACGCGTTTCATCAACGCGGCGACTTCGTCTACTGCGAACTGTGGTTCCTGCATGGCAAGTATGATCAGGTCGTGCTGATTCGGATCGGCGTTGGCCGGAGTGACGGCTCCAGGCTGCGCGGCATCGAGACACTGGCCCTGTTTGACCGGCAGCTTGACGACCAGTGGTGCTTCGGTTTCGCGAGCGGGGAGGTGAAGCTCAATGCCGGTCTGTTCGATCGTGGCGATTTCATTCTGGCGTCCGACCAGAGTGACCTGGTGACCGGCCAGTGCGAGCTTTGTCGCCGGAAGGATTCCGTAGCTCGAACCAAGAATCAGAATTCGTAATTGCGTCATCGATTCACTCCAACATCCATGTAAGGGTTGCCGTGATGCTGCTGACCGATGAGTAAAAGGATCAACAGAACGGCGGCAAAGTAGATCAGAACCAACGAAGGCGCGACCGCCCACGCAGGAAGGAATTGTGCAAGTCGCCGTGCCAGAGGAGTGATCATGCTGACGTGCTCCTGATAAGCGACGTGATCACAGGGTTCGCCAGCGACAGCCAGCCGAAGACGGCAATCGGCCCCGCGACGCGCACCGCCAGTCGCGGAGTAGATTCGGGACTGCTTCCCAGCCACGTCTGCAGCATGCGCGACCCGACGATGCCCGCCATCTGCCAGATGGCCCACAGCAGATAATACGCAGAGACCTCGTGCCACAGCCCCATCACAATCATCGCCAGAAGCACGCCGATACCTGGCTGGCGCGTCAATGCAGTGACCGGCGTAAACACATAATCGCGGCACCACATCGAGAGCGTTATGTGCCAGCGTGTCCAGAATTCGACGAGGTTGGTTGCGAGGAACGGACGGTTGAAATTTTCTTCGAGCCGAATGCCCATCATCAGAGCCAGGCCGATCGCCAGACTGCTGAATCCGGAGAACGTCGCGTAGAGCTCAACCCAGTCCAGCCCGGAACGCAGCCAGCTCAGCCAGAAGGTGCCTGGGTCCGTGAGAAAGGCCTTCTGGATTTTTACGGCGACATACCCGGCAGAGACCGCCAGAGCCAACCCGAGCAACGCACGTTCGGCTCCCGTATAGAAATCCTGAATGTCGAACCGGCGGCGGTCGCACTCTCGTTCGAATTTCTGAATTCGATGGATGGGGCCGATCGTCAAGACCGGAAGAAAGAACTGATAGCTCAGCAGCCGGACAAGGCCAGGTCGCGGCAGCTTCCCCATCCACCAGTCAAGCAACACGTGAATGCTGCGCAGCGTGAAATAGGCACTTCCGATGAACAGAAATGTTGACGCCTGCCGAAATGTCAGTAGCGCCGCAAAGAGGGCCACACTCGTGATCAGTGCAGCCGCGTTCTGCTGGTTGAAGCGGTCACCGAGCCACATGGATCCGCTGACTGTCAGCGTCGCGCCGAGCAGCCACGCAACAGACACTGGCGAGATCAATGCCAGCGAGAATGCCGACCAAATGCCGACAGCGTACCAGGCTATCGATCGTGGACAGGCCCATGACAACGCAACCGCGATCAGTGAGCAAAGAACAAGAAACAGTGCGTCGGAACTCACGATCGTGCGGAGCTCCATTTTGCGAGTTCATGGCAGAAGCGTTCTCGCCCACGGCGATTCATGTGCGCGTGATCGATGAAAAACTCATCGGGCCATGAGCGAGCCGGCTGGAAGAGCGGAAGATCGAGTTGTCGGGCGAGGTTCTGAAAGTGCCTCTCCAGAGATTCTGCAAAATCGTCTCCGATGTAATTGACGGCGGTTTGCGACCGCGGCGGGGCGACCAGAACTATCTTGATGTGTTGCTCGTTTGCCTTGTCGAGCAATTGTTGCAAGCGGTCCAGCTCTCGAGGCGAACGTAAGTGAATAGGATAAACCTGTCTGAGGGCGACGCTGGACGTCTGAAATGTGGCATCAAGCTTCGAGGGCTCTTCAGTCATTGAACGCTGTTCGCGAGGCTGCAAATCCATTGTTGAACGCCAGCCGGACTTTCGTCCGAGTTCGCGTTTGGAGTTCCTGCTGAATAGTCGAATTCGATCGACTGCGATGTGCAGTAAAGTTCGCTCAAAGAATCTGTCAGGCGTCCTCTGATAGGAAAAGTCCATGCCGAGTGGTTGAATCTCGACGAAGACGCATTCGACCGGAGGCGCCAGTACGCGAGCCAACGCCGTCAGTGTTTCCTTTTCTGTGATCGTGCTAAGAGCCAGCCGCACGTGAGATCGACCATCGTCCAGGAGTGAATCGGTTGCAGAGCCCGTTGCAGGCACCGCATACCTCATGAGTGAGGAGCCGATCACGACGACGGGCGATTCAGGAAACCGCTCGGTCTCGATGAGAACCTCCCGGTCGATAATCTGCGGCGGCTCGCTGCCGGGCAGGAGCCCAACCGTGACAGCAGTCAGGCAGATGACCATTCCCCAAACGATATGAAAGTGGCGTGCTCTCATGATGTCAGCTCTTCAACGACCGAGACCACTTTGCCCATACTCCGCAGCCCTGTGGCACGCGACACGGGAATTCGGAACTTGAATCTCTCCTCGATGGCGAGAATCAACGCGATGTGCGAGAAGCTGTCCCAACCAGGAATGTCGTCCGGAGTTGAGTTGGCACGAATTTCGGCGGAGTCGACTCGGAAGACTTTGGACGCCACTTTCAGAACGGCTGCCGCAGTATTTTCGGCGATCGTGCTTCCGAGCGTTCCATCGGCGATGGCATCATCGGAGATAGAATTTTCGATGGCGTCTGCGATCACCGTTCGCAGCCTGGCGAAATTCGGTTTGCCTGCGTCTCCGCGAGGAATCGCCGGTAGGATGACAATTCGCTTGGGCACTTTGAGAGGCTCCAGGCCAGCTCGCGCATGAGCCGTCAGTGAAGCCTCGTCCGCCGGTGCGTCGAGAACGACGGCCGTGACAGGTGCTTCTTCAAAAGTGTCATCGGCCATGCCGATCGTTGCTGACTCGACCACTGCCGGATGTGCAACCATCACCTCGTCAATTTCTTCTGGACGAATCAGAACGCCGCCGCAGTTGATGATTGTCTTGACGCGTCCGCAGATTCTGTAAGAACCATCATCGCTCAGTTCAGCGAGATCGCCCGTTCGCATCCAGCCGTCGTCGGTGAACATCTGGCGTGTTCGCTCAGAATTCTGCCAGTACCCGACGAACACATTGTCACCGCGAATCTGGAGTTCGCCGATTCCACTCTCGACTGAATCAGCCGCCAGCCGAGCTTCGCAGTCAACAGGCTTGCCGATCGAATCAAACACTCCCATCTCCGGATGAGGGCCGGCATAAAGCACGCTAGCGACGGTCTCTGTCAGTCCGTACTGGTTGAACATCGGCCGTTTGAAACGATCTTCAAGTCGCCGCCAGAGTCTTGGATCCAGGCGGGACGCGACTGACATCAGACGCTGACACTCGGGCGAATCAAAATAGTCGTCATGCTCGGCGTACCGATCGATCAGCGACCAGACCGTCGGGACCGTAATCACATGCGTCGCTCGTTCGCGACGAACTCGGTTCAGCCAGGCCTCGATCCGGTCGACACGAAATCCGCCGGACCGGATGACGCATCCGCCGCACGCGATGGCCAGCAAAGGCCCCTGAACCAGCCCATCGGCATGCGCGAGAATCATGTCGTTAAACAACCGCGTATTCGCATCGCAGTCGAACAGCCGCGCCAGTGTCGTCAGATTCGCGAGGATGTTCCGTCGAGAGATCATGACGCCCGTCGGCGAACTGGTCGTGCCGGATGTAAACCCCAGGTAAGCCAGTTCGTCGATCTCGTCGGGAAGTCGCGGTGCGCGTGAATCGTCAGACAGACCGAGACTGTCTGCGAGCCAACTGCCTGGCTGTCGGTTTGCGAAAAGATGTTTCCAACCTTTTACCTCTTCGCGAATTCGCGGGGCGACGCATTGCAGGCCGAGTTCGGACATCCATGAAGCTTCTGAGTCAGCCACGATCGCTCTCGCCGAAACGGAACCAGCCGTCGAGGCAACGCGAGCAGGAGGAGAATCCGGAGACAGCATCACCGGGACCAGACCGTCCAGCATCGCCGCGATGAACGTCGAACACGCGAGAAATTCGTTTCGAGTGGCGATCAGAATTCGGTCACCGTCCGAAAGGTTCAACTCGTCAAAGTGCGCTACCAGTCTCTGCGTCATCTCAGAAAGATCGCGATATTGAAATCGAGCCTCGGGATCAACGAGGAATTCGGCGCGAGGATTCTGCTCAATTCGCTGCCAGATTTTCTTCAGACTCAGCACGACTTTACTCTCCATCTTCAACGTGCAGCGACGACTTTGACGCATCGAAAGTCCGCTCAACGGCGGGGTTGCCAGCGACGAACGTGTTCGCAGCGACGTCTCGCCGGACAAGTGACCCTGCCGCAACGATTGCGTTGGTGCCAATTCGAACGTTCGGCAACACAATCGCCCCCGCTCCGATCATCGTTCCGGCCTCGACATGAACGTTGCCTGCCAGCGTGGCGCCCGGACCAAGACTCACGAAGTCGCCCAGAGCAGCGTGATGGCCGACGGATGCGGATCGATTGATCAGAACTCCCGAGCCGATAATCGACGCGGCACCGATCACAACGCCCGCATTGATAAAGGTCCCGTCGCCAATGCGGACCGAGCTGGCAAGAACGGCATTCGGATCCACCAATGCCGGAGCGACCACACAGCCCAGTTCGACTGCCAGCCGCATCAGTTCGGCACGACGTGAAGGTGCAAACGCGCAAGCAACGAACGGATCAACCGCACCTGCTGCGTCGAATTCAGCAATGTCTACGAGCGGCCAGTCCGACAATAGACGCGGCGTTCCATTCACGCTGACCGCCAGCGAAATCGGAATCCCAAGCCTCTTGCACGTCTCTTCGTAATCAACGATGAGCGGGGACCGCACCCCGAAAAGAACCATAAAACGACATCCTGTCGTGATTCTGCCAGGATGGTCGTTGGACTCGGATTTACGGTCAAGATGTCCTTTCGCCTGCGTTGAGCCGTCTCTTTCGTCGCTGCCTGAAGCTCAACACGGCCGGGCTACAACATTTTAATTGTCGGCTTCGTTTGGGCAGGAGCGACGATCCAGAGGCCGCGGTCTGAAACTGGGTTTTCAGGAGTATGAATCTCGCCCTTTGGGAATGAGATTTCCGATTCGCCGATCTGAAAACGCGGCGGACTTGTTTCGGTGATCACGCTCTCGACAGGAGCATCGAGTTTGATTCGAGGCGTGAGTCGCCAGACGTCGCGGTCGCCGACTCTCATTCCCGTCAGCACGTAATCGCCGTACCACTCGGCGAGTCGCTTGACGAGAGGTCGTTTCGTTTGTGCCTTGTCTGGTTTGGTGCCGAGCAGGCTGTCGAGTTCGAGTAGGCAGCGGCTGACGAGTTCATTCTGCTCAGGCGAGTTGTAGTCTTCCGGTTTCTGGTCTTTCTTCCACGCGTCGGGGTTCCAGAGCAAAAAGGCGTCTGCTCCGCATAAGCCGGCGTGAAGAATGATTTCCTGATAGAGGTCGGAATCCCGTACGAGGCTGCCTCCGAAACGTTTATAAGAAATCCACGGCCAGACGGGCACGTCCGATGACAACACGGACGTGCGCATTCTGTTGACGGCGAGGCGAAACCCGTTGAAAGGAGTCTGTTTGTAGCGCGGGCCGATTCGTCGCGTTCTGAATTCTCCGTCGACGAACGTGTTGAATTTCAACGACGAAATACCGCCGTAGAGATTCAGTGATTGATGCGTCCCGACATGTTTGCCCGGTCCGAACTCGCTGTGCTGCTGACCGTTGACGTCCGGACATCGCCACTCTGCGGAATTGTAGAAGCACTCCCAGTTCGACATTTTCAGCTTCGGAAAATGTTTGCGGACGGGATCAAATACTGCCTGATTGTTGTACTCCGAGGTTCGCTCGGACATGAGAGCGTTCCACTTGCGGAAGTCCTTGCTGCTTCGCCAGTTCAGAACACTTTTCAAATCGCTGATGCCGGCCTGTTTAGCAACTTCTTCAAAGCGAGGGTCGGCCATGATGGCTTCGGCTCGGCCCTTCTTACCGAGCGACCAGTTCTTGAGCCCGACTTCGTGATCAAGAATCAGCAAATCGACATGCCCGCCTTGAGCTTTGAACTCTCGAAAGAACGTGTCGAATCGTTCGGCGGCTCGATCCACACCGTTGTCCCACCAAACGCCCGGCATCTGGGTCAACTTTCCATCGTCCGTTCGACAAGAGTCTTTCGGGTGCCACGGCAGGTCTCGATGAGCGTCCCAACTGAAGATCACTCGATGCCCATCCGGCATTGCGTTCACGGCGGCGACCGCTTTGGAAGGATCGGCAAGGTCGCGACTGCTCATCAGCCAGTAGAACGGGACAATGTTGGCATGCCCGCCGGGATTCGGTCGCCATGAATAGGCGACAAACGGTTTGCACGGCTGCTCCGGCTGCTCCGGCCGGTTCGTGACGCTTCCGACGCGTTCGTCAGCCGTCGCTGAACCGAGCGTGAAGGTGCTCATCATGAAGAGCAGAAACGTCGTCGTTAACCAGTGCGACTTCGCCAGACTCGTCACCTCTCCCCCTGGGAGAGGTCGGCCTCTCAGGGCCGGGAGAGGGTTTGCAGGTCGTCCTGAACGAGATGCCTGTCGTTTGAATCGGGTACCGACCCCCTCACCCGCGGCTGAGACCGCGACCTCTCCCCCAGGGGGGAGAGGTGACTTGTGTGAGAGGCGCGTTGTCGAAGCACGGCGTCGCAAGCTATTCATAACGCAAAGCCTCCATCGGATGGATTCTCAGTGCTCGCCGAGCGGGGATGTAGCACGCCAGGAAGCCGGTCAACGCCAGCACGACGGACACTCCAATCAGCGTCGGCGGGTCAAGCGGTTCGATTCCGTAAAGCATGCTGGCCAGTAGGTGACCGCCAGCGATCGCCAGTCCGAGTCCGATCGCGATGCCAACAAAGCAAAGCTTCATTCCGCTGCCGATGATCATTTTTAACACGTCACTCGACTGAGCCCCCAGTGCCATGCGGACGCCGATTTCGTGAGTTCGCTGGCTGACTCCGTAAGACATGACGCCGTAGATTCCGACGGTCGCCAGCAGCAAAGCCAGTCCGGCGAACAAGCTCATCAGCAGTGTGCGGAAGCGGTGTTGCCCGGCCGTAACGTTCAGCAGCCGGCCCATCGAGTCGACGTTACCGAGGATGCGCCCCGAACTTCCGTCGCCCTCGATCGCGAAGCGGATCGCGTTGATTGATTCGAGCGGTTCTCCGCGAGTTCGAATCAGGAACGGAATGACCGTTTCACCGCCGCCCCAGAAACGAGGATTCTTTTGCAGGTAACAACTGAAGACTTCGGGCTGAACTTCGGATTCGGTGCTGAAAGTTCTGACGTCGCCGACGACGCCGACGATTTCGCGACGCGGTTGATTCATGATGGGAAACGCGGGGTGTCCGGTAATGATTTTCTGCCCGACGGGATCCACGTTCGGAAAGAATTGTTTCGCCGCTGACTCGTTGACCAGCACAACCTGCGGTGCTTCGAGGTTGTCATCCTCGCTGAGATTGCGACCGCTCAGCAGAGGGATCCCCATCGTTTCGAAATAGGATGGCGAGATCGCTCGCCCGTCGATCGACGGCAACTCACTCACGGGAACCTCAGCCTGCCCATCAACGTGCAGCACCCAGTTGGCTCCGCTGCGTCGAGTTCCCAGCTCGCCGACGACCGCCGCCGATTTCACGCCAGGGACAGCGACCACGTTGTCGATGATCTGCCGAATCAACTGATGGCGATTTCCGTCGTACATTCGCGATGCGACATCCGGGTCGATGGTCGCGGTCATCACGTTGGACGAGGCGAATCCCAGGTCGATGTCCATGACTCGCCGAAAACTCTGGACGGTCAACCCGGCCCAAACGACAAGCAGCATGGCCATTGAAACTTCGGAGACCAGCAGGAAGTTTCGCACGCGGTGGCGTCCTGCCGAGTCCGTCGAGCCTCGCCCTTCCTCCTTCAACGCTTCGTTCAGGTTGAGCCGCGAAGCCTGCAGTGCCGGAGCCAGCCCGAACAGCACGCTCGTCGACACCGAGACCAGCAGCGTGAAACCCAGCACGAAAGGGTCGAGTTCGACATTGTCGAATCGGTCGACGCGGAATTCCTTGATGCCTCCGCCCGAGCTGGTCGTCTCGATGGAAGACGTGATTCCGCGTTCCGGGAGCATCGTTCACGACAAAACCGAATCGCGAAAACTGATGGCTTTCCTGTTGCCACTGATGCAGATCCGCGACGGCGACCTGATCTTCCTCGTAGCCCAGCGTGGGATTGGCCTGCCACAGCATCACAATCTGACCGGCACCGGGGTAGGGCAGGGGACGCAGCAGGACCGAGTTCACCACGCTGAAGATGGCGGTGTTGGCTCCGATGCCCAGGGCCAGCGTGACGACGGCCACAATCGTGAACGCCGGACTGCGGCCCAGCATGCGGAACCCGTAACGGATGTCCTGCCAGATGGTTTCCATCAGAACGATTCCTCGAACATCGCGAGTCCCTTCTTTGAATTGCTCAACCCCGCCGAAGGCACGCATCGCCTTCGTCCGTGCCGCGTCGGGTGACATGCCGCTTTTGACGAGCTGCTCGGTCTGCATGTCGATGTGAAAGCGGATCTCGTCGTCAAGCTCTGCCTCAAACTCTTCGCGATGAATGACCGAACGCAGGCGAACGATGATCTGTTGAAGCCAACTCATTCGGTTCTCAAAACACGCTGATCGGAGTCGCAGTGACTTTTCGTGTTCCGCGAGACCACTTTTGCGATTGGTCTTCAGAGTGGAAAACGACGGCTCCCTAGATTGTCTACACAAACGATACGCTCACTCCTGTAGACAATCAAGAGGAAGACTGATTCAGGAGGAGATCGGATGCTCAGGCGGCGGTGCGGGCTTCTCAGGCAGTGCCAGAGACAGGCGACGTCAGTCTGAACACGACGCCGATTCAGGACATTCGAGTCGGGCAGCGGGTGCAGGCGCACAATCCTGAGGTTTCAGCGAAGGAACGTGAAAGCTGGGACG
>JBLFXD010000105.1:0-11975 GCA_047611045.1 Planctomycetaceae bacterium
TCTGGCCCGAAAGCCCGGAGGCCTACCACAAGTCGCCGCCACCAGCGATTGAGTCGCTGCGTCCGATCCTGGACCAGTGCCTGATGATGAAGGGCATTTCCGGTGTGCCGATCACGCCGTTCAGCGGCGCGCCGCATGCGCTGGAGTTGTCGACCTGGCTCACCGCCACCCTCCCCGACGCGGACACACGCAGCCGCATCAACATCGCGATCTCGGCCGACCAGATTATGGCCAACTACGTGGGTGCTCACACGTTGCTGCCCTCGCTCGAGCTGGCGACGATGCCGCAGACGTGGAAGGAGAACCAGGCGGGCCTGCACGAGGCGTACTACTCGCACTGCAGCTACCGCTCGCCCACGCAGCCCGTCCCCGCTGAGATCGATCCCCGGAATGTCCTGAACAGGCTCTTCGGCAAGCAGGACAAGGCCGGTAGGGTTACGAAGGCCAACCCTCTCGACAGGCAGATGCTCGACCGTGTGCTCGGCGGCGCACGGGACCTGCGCCGGACGCTGACCAGGACTGATCAGCAGAAGCTCGACGAGTACTTCGACGGCGTGCGAACCGTCGAGCGGCGTATCGCCGCGATCGAGGACCGCCAGCAGGAGGCGGCCCTGGAGAAGGCCGGAGTGCGCTCAGCCAGACGCGACGCCAACGACTCGCCGCCGATCGAGGTGAAGATCCCCGAGGGCGACAAACGCAGTGAGTACATGCAGGTCATGTGCGACCTCACCGTCCTGGCCTTCCAAACGGACACGACGCGCGTCAGCAGTTACATCGGGTCCACGCCCAACGGCGAGTCCTACCCCGAGCTGGGATTCTCGGACAGGCACCACTCGCAGACGCACCACCAGAACCGAAAAGAGATGGTCCGGAAAGTGGCGGCGATCACGAAGTTCAACATCGATCAGTTTGCCTACATGGTGAATAAGATGGCCAGCCTGCGCGAGGGCGACGGCACGCTGCTCGACAACTGCATCATGATGTGGGGCTCGGGCCTGGAAGACGGCAACAAACACAGTCGGGAGAGTCTGCCGTTCATCATCGCGGGCAAGGGCGGCGGTTCGATCAACACCGGACGCTTTCTGCCCGACACCAGAGGCAACCAGGGCGACCTGCTCACAACGCTGCTTGCGTGCGCCGGAGTGCCCCTTGACCGCCCGATCGGCATCGCGACCAGGCAGATCACCGAAATCAAGGCGTGACTGCGTTCGACGTCATCGTGGGTGTCCACCAGTCTTGGGCTAACGCAGTCGGATACTGCCACCAAACGTGCAGATGATTGATGACGCGCGGGATGCAGCCTTTGTGCATCCCACCATGTGTCATCACACCAGTCGAAGACCTGCTGGCAGCGACTCACCGAACACCAGTCGGGATTCGTCTCCGTCCAGAATGCCACCGCGCCGAACGAGATCGACAAAGTGCGTTCGAGCGCCGCCTGTTTCCAGCCACGAGATCACCTGAGTCCGCAACGATTCTGACACGTCGCGGTAACGATCGTCCGTTCGGCGAGTCATCTGCATTAGAGCCAGGTGAACGATCGGATCGGACAAGTCTGACGTCTCACCGATGCTGGTTATCCAACGCTCGATAAGCTCGGGCGAGATCACCACGTTCAGCGGACCGTAAACCGGAACACGCGCTCCGATGCGGCCAAAAGCCCACAGCAGTGCCGGACGAATGGTTTCGAACTTTCGGCGAGGGACGAAGTCGAGAATCGTCTCGCCGATTTCGATGCGTGTTGATTGAGGCAGCAGCTCCATCGAGCCGAGCATGCGCCAGACTTCCGAAGCGGCGTGATTGCCCGATGCGTATTTTCCGCCCTTGCCGCGACCTGTCAGCGTCTGTTTCTGTTCTCTTCGAATGATCGGCAGAATCGACGACGTCAGTTCGATCTGGCGACCGAAACTCAATCCGCCTCCAATGCGACGCCACAGAATCCACAATTCAGCTTCGCAGGTCGTTCCAGGGTGCCGCGGCTTGCCGCGCAGGAGCTTCCAGGTTTCTTCGACGCGCCAGTCATCGGCGGCCATTCCGAAACCGGGGCGAAGCGCGAAGCCGAGCATGTTCAGCCAGCGAGCTTCGTGATTTTCAGAAAGCTTCCGCCCCCCTTCGTGCTCCATCAGACTCGACCAGATTTCACGAAGCAGCGAAGGCGGCCAGTCATTTCGATTGATTTCGAGAGCTTTCGCCAGCCGCTTCGGGAGTCCATCCGGTGATTCTCCGGCGTCCGGCCCGAACACAGCACGGATCGTCGTTGCTGCCGTTTCCGAAAGCTCCGTGTCGACGATTCCGGACTGCTCCGCGGTGCCGACGTGCCCTTCGCGTTCTGTTTCAACGGCGGATCGAACGTCGAACTGCAGCTGCCAGCGTCGAGACGAATCCACCTGCTGGCACCAGAGTTCCATCGTGCCAATTTCGGTCAGTCGAGCTGACAGCCGAGCCTGGACCGATTCGCTGCTGTCCTTCTTCTTTGTTTTGAGCAGTGTCCGAATCGGCGGTAAGGCGGTCATTTGCTCTTCGTCGATCGGCACAACGCTGCCCGGTTTGTCCGTCAGCCGGGTGCTGGATACGAAGATCGAAAACTGCACCGGCTCGGAAGTGCGGACATCGAAGCGACGATCGATTGAGTGAGGCTCGGCGCTCGGTTCAGTCCCAGCGGCGATCAGACACAGGGCCGCCTGTTTGCCGGACTCGTTCTCGACACCGACGTAATAAGTCCGGGCCAGTCCGGCGGCGATGCGAACTCCGGCTCCGCGTCGCACCATGCCGAAGTAAGCGGCTCCGCGAGCCACCGCCAGGTCCAGGCGATCGTTCTCCAGAATGACCGGCGACCATGCCGGGTCGGCGGAGCGAAACCATGATTCGAGAACATCCAGCCATCGCCGACGCAGAGCTTCCGATGCAAAGAACCCGCCGTTGAAAAGGACAATGTCGGGGCGGGCATGATCAGCGGCTGAAGATTCCGAATCGTTGGATTCTGATTCGTGCGCGGTTAGGAAAGCTGCCAGATATCTGGTGATCGAGGAATCGGCCGCGTACGGAAGCCCGAACTCCTGAAACCCGGATTGTCGACGCTGCGGCTTTTCGTCCAAACTGATTTCAGGAAGAAAGCCGTCGATCAGTAACTGCCGCACTTCGTCGCGCGAGACCTCAACCTGCAGGCTGCCCCCAATCAGTCGCGAACCGGAACCCGGCAGCGTGACGATGACCGTCTCTGGCGACGAATCACCCAGCAGCATCTCTTTGGCGTGTCGACACGTTGGAACGAGGACGCTCCACTGTCGGGGTTCGAGTTTACCGTTTTCTCCCGCCAGTTTCTTTTCAATGTGGTGGGCCAGGGCCAGGTCGAGATTGTCGCCACCGAGGATCAGGTGATCGCCGACAGCCACGCGGTGAAACTGAATTTTGTCGTGCTCATCGCGGCGGACGTGAATCAGCGTGAAGTCAGAAGTTCCACCGCCGATGTCACACACAAGAATCTTTTGCCCTGGTGCGACGTGTTCTTCCCAGTCGACTCGGTGAGCGTTTACCCAGGAATAAAATGCGGCTTGCGGTTCTTCAATCAGCACGACGCGAGGCAGTCCGGCGGCTTTCGCGGCAGCGACGGTCAATTCCCGAGCCACCTCATCGAACGAGGCCGGAATCGTCAGAACGACGTCCTGCTGCTCGAGCGGATCGTCAGGATGCTCCGCGTTCCAGGCGTCTCGAATGTGGCGGATGTATCGCGAACTGACTTCTACCGGCGAGAGCGACTGCACGTCAGCCGCTCCGTGCCAGGGAAGCAATGCCGCCCGACGATCAACTCCGGGGTGACACAGCCAGGACTTTGCTGACGAGATCAACCGTCCGGGCACAGCCCGTCCGTGGTCGCGTGCGAAGACGCCGACGCCGAACGTCGGTTCTTCATCTTCGGTCCACGGCAGTCGCAGAGCAGATTCCGGAAGTTCTCTCTCGGCTGGTTCGTAGTGAAACGACGGCAGCGTTTCACGCCGCTCGACCTGTCCGGCGGCGACAGTTTGAACAATCGCGAAGACGTCGATCGTCCAGTCGTCGTTGCTGGCTTCGACATAGCAGACAGCGCTGTTGGTCGTCCCCAGATCGATCCCGACGACAAACCGGGAGCGCTCGCGATTCTCCGACTTCGATCCTTCACTCATCAGTGTCCAGCCAGTTTCAAGCATGTCACCTCGCCCCCTTGGGGGAGAGGTCGCGGTCTCAGCCGCGGGTGAGGGGGAGACAGAAAATCGACGCGAGATGTACGAGCCCTCTTCGGGCCTGAGAGCCAGACTCTCCCGCAAGCGGGAGAGTGTAGTTCGTAGGCAGGGTCTCGACCCAGCGATTGCATGAGGCAAGCATCAAGCTGGGTCGAGCCCCAGCCAAAAGAGTTCAGATCACACTTCGGCATCATCGCGGACGCTGAATTCCAGCTTCCAGCGTCGATCCATAGCGGAGTGCACGCACCACAACTCGAAGACACCAAGCTCGGTAATCTGAGAATGAAACCGAACGGGAACGTAGTCGTCTTCGATGTCTTCATCTTTGTCGAGTGTTGCTTCGAGCGAATCCGTTTCGACGATTTCGTCAGGAACCCAGCGGTTGACAACGCTGCCCGGTTGATCGTCCTTGCGGACCGACGAACTGAAGAATCGAAAGCGAACAGCCTCGCCGACGATCAATCCAATATCGTCGGACGGAATGTCAACTTCGGTGCCTTCTTCCATCCCGGCTGGCACGACACAGAGTGCCTTCAGAGGTCGCGGTGCTCCAGGTATGGCGAGTCCTGCTGTTTCGATGCCGACGTAGTACGACCTCGCCGCGCCGCCGCGTATGCGAATGCCGCCACGCTGCTTCGCCCACCCGTAAGAGGCCGCCCCTCGCGAGACGGCAAAATCAAGATCGTGCGTCCCGTCGAGAAGCTGCGGCGGCTCGTCCGAGAACCAGGCGGACAGACGCGTCATGACGGCTTGCTTGAGCGAACCTGCTTTGAAGACTCCGCCGTTAAAGAGAACGTGCGTCGGTCTTGAAGCATTTTCGCCCTCGCGACCGTGCCTCTTCAGAAATGCGGCGAGGTGTCGAGTGACGGCTGTGTCCGCTTCAAACGGAAGCCCGATCTCCTGGAAACCGGAAGCTCGCTGTTTGACTGGTTCGTCATCGAGAGAACACTCAGCGAAGAATCCTTCTGCCAGCAGATCGAGAACTTTCTGTCGCTCGACGTCCACCGACACCGTTCCACCGATCAGGCGGCTGCCTCGACCAAGGACGGACACTGGATGCGTCTCCGGCCCGTCTTCACTCAGCAGAGCTTCCTTTGCAGCACGACACGAGTGCCATAGCGAAACCGACTGCCATGGATCAAGATCGACGCCCTGCTCGCGGAACAGTTCCGAAACATGCCAGGCAATCGCGAGGTCCATATTGTCGCCGCCGACGAGCAGGTGATTGCCGACAGCTTTTCGTTCGAGTTGCAGTGCGCCTGCTTCTTCGGTGACTTCGACCAGAGTCAGGTCGGTCGTTCCGCCGCCGACATCGCAGACCAACAGCCGGTCGTTCACGCCGAGACACTTCCTCCAGCCGTCTCCGCGATCGGCAAGCCACGCGTAGGTCGCCGCCTGCGGTTCTTCCAGCAGGACCAGCGAATCCGGCAGGCCTGCTGCGAGTGCCGCTTCGCGAGTCAGCTCACGAGCGCTCGCGTCGAACGATGCCGGAACCGTCAGTACGACGTGTTGCTCAGTGATCGGTGCGTCTGAAAATGATTGGTGCCAGGCATCAACGAGATGTTCGAGATACCGCCGTGAAGCCGTCATCGGAGATATCTTCGGCACGTCCTCGGGAGCCTTCCACGGGAGAATGGCCTGATGCCGGTCGACCTTGCTGTGAGACAGCCACGACTTGGCTGCCCCGACCGTTCGGTCAGGCATCTCTGCCGACTGTTTCCGAGCGACCTCACCGACGGCAAAGTCGCGATCCTTCGCGTCGGATAGATCGTACAGTCCGCCGGCAGTCTCCGACGCATTGGCGAGGTAAGTAAACGACGGCAACGAGTCACGGGACTCGACGGTAGACGGTGCGACGAGCTGGGAAATCTGCAGCAGCTTCACCTCTGGTTTTTCGGAGTCCAAAGGGGTGTATGCCAGCACGCAATTCGTCGTGCCGAGGTCGATTCCGATAACAAACTGAGCAGCCATGAATCTCTATCCAAATTAGTGTCCGCCAAGTGCGGCCACCGTGTTTCAAGCATGTCACCTCGCCCCCTTGGGAGAGAGGTCGCGGTCTCAGCCGCGGGTGCGGGGGAGTCTTCCCGTTTCGTCAGCATCCCGTCTCGACTCTCCCTGTCAGACTTCAACTTCTGCAGGAGCCAACACATTGGCCGTGCCGTCGGAACCGGTCCACTCCGGCAACTCACAATTCTGAGCCTCCCAACCATGATGCGCGAGTTTCCCGCTCGGCGGCCGCTCCCTTGTGACGTTGCCCGTCAGTCGAATGCGACCGGCGTCACAATCAGCAGCGATTTCAACCTGAGAACCTTCGGTTTCGAGAAGGATCGGTCTGATAGCAAACAGCCGCTCGAAAACCGTTCCGCAGTCGCGATGAATTTCCCGGACAGCGGCCCCGATCTGGGCATCGGTGTACGCATCGATCGACTCTTTGACGAAATCCACCAGCCGAGCTTCTCGCTGCAGAGTTTCCAGCAACGCGATCGCCTCACTGCGAGCTGGCTTCGGCGGTGCCGCGGGGGCCTCGATTCCTGCCGGAGCATCCGCAGGCTCGTCCTTTGTTCCCAGAGTCTGCACTGTCGCGGCGAACGATCCGTCCAACAGCACGCGCAGCGCAAGCTTCAATCGATTCATAACAGCACGCTTTCTTATCGATGAGTCAGGCCACGCCTGATGCGAAATTCAGGTCTCATTCAGTGGCGAAACACGGAGCGGCCCTTCGCTGGTCCGTCAACACGACGAATTTTAGCAGGCGGCCACAACGATGCACTCGTCACGAAAACACCCACCAGCGACATTCGTTTCTGAATGGCAGAAGAGACGTGACCGCTTCAGAGCGTGGTCACGCTAACATGTCATCCTCATCGCCGACTCACTGATCACATCCTGTGAAGGAGCATAGTCCGATGCAGGGCTCACAAATGAATTCCCCGAAATGCCGGTCAAGCCGTGTACATCGTAGTCGCCGCTCGGACTCACGCTGGTTCCGGCTGATTCTGATGGCCCGGACACGTCGCCCCAGCAGGCAGTTCTGTCTTTGAACGACTCGGATCATCTGAGACATAGCCGCGCCGAATCTCACGCGATGATTTCATTGATCGGATGTCCGAAATCAATCTCAAGCCGCTTTCGTCCGGGCACTTCCAGGCGTTGCGGATGCAGGCCGAGCTGCTTCATCACCGTCGCGTGGATGTCCGTGACGTAATGGCGATCTTCGACCGCGTGGAAACCTAATTCGTCCGTCGCGCCGTGAACCGTTCCGCCCTTGATGCCTCCGCCGGCCATCCACACCGAGAAGCCGAAGTTGTGGTGGCCTCGACCGTTGGATCCCTGCCCGCCTGGTGTGCGACCGAACTCAGAGCCCCAGACAACAAGCGTCTCGTCGAGTAGCCCGCGTTGCTTCAGGTCTTTAAGCAGGCCCGCGATTGGCTGGTCGACCTGCTCGCAGTTCTTCGAATGATTGGTGTGAAGATTACTGTGAGCATCCCAGGCACCAGCTCCACCGCCACCGTGGTAAATCTGAACGAAACGGACGCCGCGTTCGACGAGTCGTCTCGCCGTCAGACACAATTGGCCAAACGACTTCGTCGGACCGCCAGTCGTTCCGTAAAGCTGATGCGTCGCCGCAGTTTCATCCGCTGAATTCACCACATCGGGAACCGCGGTCTGCATTCGAAAAGCCAGCTCATACGACTTGATCCGAGCAGCCAGTTGCGCGTCGTCGGGAAACTCCGTCGCCGTAAGTTGATTGAGTCGGCCGAGCAGTTGCTGAGCTTTCAGACGCTCCAGCGAACCCGCGCCTGCGGCGGGAACGGCAAAGGGCAACGGATTATTTGGATCGACCGACAACGTAACGCCATCGTGCTGAGGACCGAGATAGTCCCCTCCTTCCGCCCCCTTGCCGCCGCAGCAGTCGCCTATTTTATTTCCCATCACAATAAACTGCGGCAGATTTTCGTTGAGCGAACCCAGTCCGTAATGAACCCAGGCGCCAATCGTAGGAAAGAATCCATCGAAGCGGTTTCGTCCGGTATGAAACTGAAGCTGAGCGTCGTGGTTACTCGCAGTCGTCCACATGGAACGCACAATGGCAAGGTCATCAACACACGCCGCAACGTGCGGAAACCAGTCACTGATTTCGATGCCACTTTCACCACGCTTTCGATAACCGACCTGCAGTGGATACAGCTTGTCATAGATTTTCCCGTTGGCATCGCCCTTGACGAGTTCAATCCGGTTCTTGATGTACGGCGATTCCAACACGCTGCTGAATGGGGTATCTGGAATCGTCTTGCCACCGTGCCTGTTCAATTCCGGTTTTGGATCGAACGTCTCGACCTGGCTGACGCCTCCAGCCATGAAGAGCCAGATTACGCTTTTCGCTTTTGGGGCGAAGTGTGCCAGCCCGTCTGGAGGGGTCCAGCCGCCGGAGTCGGCTCGCGCGATTCCGTCCTGCTGGAGCATCGCTCCCAGCGCCAACGAACCGAATCCGGTTCCAAGGTCAGACAGGAATTGCCGTCGAGGCTTCATAGTGAGATCGTTCATCGAAGTACTCCGTCAGTGACTGTCTTGCCGCTGTTGATTATCGAATCGTCACAAAGTCGTTGTGGTTGAGCACGACCAGCGCGAGTTGATGACGAGCGTTCGTGCTGTCATCAAACTCAACCAGAAACTGATTGCATTCAGTAACCTCGTGCTTAGACGGCTCACGGCACAGCACGTGTCGAAACAGCGTGCCCACGAAATCGCCGCTCTTCAGCGACGCGTGCGCTTCAGTAAGTTTTTGAGCCTGCTTCGACGCAATCGGACTGTTGAACATGGCCAGCGCCTGCTGCGGGGACACCGTCGGTTTCCGTTCGTAGCACTCGTTGACCTTGGCTCCGTCAAACAGGCTCAGAAACGTCATCTGCCGCTCCTTGTCCTGACGAAAATAGAGGCTGCGACGCAGCACGGCCTGGCCTTGATTATGCTCGACTGGTGGGCCACCCATCGTCATGTCCAGGCTGCCGCCCAGATGCAGCACACTGTCTCGGACGACTTCCGCTTCCATGCGGCGAACGTTCATTCTCCACAATGAATGATTATCGGGATCGACCGCCAGCGTGTCTGCCGACGCCTCAACCGACGACGAACTCAGTCGATACAGTCCAGACATGACGATCTGCTTGTGGAGCGTCTTCAGGCTCCAGTTCTCTTCCATCAACCGCACTGCCAGCCAGTCGAGCAATACCGCATGACGCGGTCGTTCTGAACGCAATCCGAAGTCAAACGTGCGTTCAACCAGTGGCGAGTCAAAGTGTCGCAGCCAGACATGATTGACCAGAACGCGTGCGGCGAAAGGATTCTTTCGGTCGGTAATCCATCGAGCAAAGCCCAGCCGCCGGCCGGAACTTGTCTGCGGGTAGTTCGGCCCCAGGGACGGATAGTCGACCGAACCGTTTTCAAGCCGTCCCCTGGCAGCCTCCAGTTGCTTCAACTGAGCGGCAAGTTGTTTCTCAACGACTTCGAGGGCCTTCTTCGCATCGGCGTCGGTTGGTGGTAGCTGCACGCCTTGCTGAATTTTCAGCCGACTCTGTGCAATCTGCTCCTCAAACTTATCCACGGTAAGTCGACGGCTTGTCCGGCCCGCGACGACGGCCAGTTCATGGAGGTTTCCTTCACTCAAGCCATGCTTGACCAGCTCGGCAGCCCTGCGAGCAGTCAGTGATTCCAGTTGCGACTCTGCAACACGTTGGTGAGTTATTGCCGCGGCCTCGGCGGCTTTCGCAACCTGCAGCGCGAGTTCGAGATCCCGCCGGGTCAAAGGCTTCGCCGGTGTGGCCGATCCTTTTACACCAGCCATCAGCAACGATCCCGCTGAAAGCGAACTGAGCGAAAACTGACTGAATTCGGCAGTGGCGGAGAACGTCCAGATCGAGAACCTGCCCGGCCTACGAGTAGTCGGCAGGTTGAATGCAACCTTCAACTCACCATCAATGAACACGTTCAATAACTGATCTTTCACAGCCAGCTTCAATTCATAGTCCTGGCCGACCTGCACGTGATGTGCGGACATTCCGGCCGCCGGATACTGCCAGCGACCATCGCTTCCCTGATTCGTGAACTGCACTTTCGGTCCCGACACCGAAAGATAAACCGCATTCATGGCTCGGCCGTCGACATCAAAGCCGAGCCCAACGGATCGATACTGATCGCCGCCCGTAATTCGCAGTCGCAGTGTGGCGACGAAATCGCGTGGGTGATTGATCATGGAAATCAGCCGGTGCTGCTTTGTCTCTCCAAGTGACTGCACGAGACGACCGTCGTTCACCGTCCACTCGCCGGATTCAACCTTCCATTGATCAGAATTGAGCTTCGAGAACTTATCTGCAAAAACGGGCGCAGCCGCTTCACCGACGGTGGTTACAGACCTGGTCGGTGAAGATTCCTTTGCAGAAGATCCCGAGTCGACTTCGCGGAATGCGGCAAGCTTTCGAGCTGATGCCAGCACCGTCGCCTGTGCCGTCTTGAGTGCAGCCTCGCTTGACGAAACTTGCGCGACTGCTGCCGCGTGAGCGGCCACGCGACTGTCTTCACGCAACGCCGGATACCATGCGGTTACGGGAAGCCGTACCGGTTCGATCGGCAACTCGCCAAGCAGCTCGGGCAGACCGGCCGTGAGCGGGTTGTCCTTGTCCGGTCGGTTTTCGTCTCCCTGCAGAAACGTGAACGTCTCTCGATCCAGATGCATATCGTAGGTGCGGACTAACTGTCCGGACGAATTGGAAAACGGATCATCGCGAACGTCATGCGTCTCAAAAATCGCGCGCATTCTGTAGTAGCCGACTTGCTCGAACGGATCGTATTTGTGGTCGTGACAGCGAGCACAGTTCACCGTGAGACCCAGAAACGCCTTTGACGAATGCTCAACGATATTGTCGAGCCAGACGTTGCGATTGAACTTGTACCAGTTCCTGGCCAGAAACCCCGTCGCCCGCAGCGAGTTCGTGTCGTTCGGCGCGACCTCATCGGCGGCCAGCATCTCAACGATCATCCGATCGTAGCCTTTGTCGTCGTTGAGCGACTCGACAATCCAATCCCGCCAGCGCCAGATGTGTTCCCGGCCGTCTCGGATTTCCTTCCCGTAACCAGACGGATCGCTGTAACGCCAGATGTCCATGAAGTGTCGCGCCCAACGTTCTCCATACCGAGGACTGGCGAGCAACCTGTCGACAGCGTGCTCAAAAGCATCCGCCGAATCGTCCTGCAGGAACAATTGACGTTCGCTGAGAGTTGGAGGAAGTCCGGTGAGATCAAGCGAGACTCTTCGCAACAACATCGACGGAGAGGCCTCACCAACGGCGTTGACTCCTGCACGTTGATGTTCGGCTGCGATGAAGCGGTCGATGTCGTTGCGGATCCAGCTGGCTGAAACGTCAGGAATCTCGATCATGACTGGCGGCTGAAATGACCAGTGTTCAGAAGGCGCCGCCGGAATCGACTCAGCCGGAGCCGCCGCACCGGCAGCGATCCACGCGCTGAGTTTCGCGACTTCTTCCGGTGTCAGGCGAGTGCCCGAATCCGACGGAGGCATCCGCTGGTCGTCTTCAGCGGTTACGCGTTTGAGGATCTGACTGGCGTCGGGCGAACTTGCCACGATGGCAGGTCCACCGTCTCCGCCGCGCGAGATCAGACTAGCGGCGTCCAGTCGGAGTCCGCCTTCCTGCTTGCGGGCACTGTGACACGAAAAGCATTTGTCTCGCAGCAGCGGCTTGATGT
>JBLFXD010000106.1:0-11946 GCA_047611045.1 Planctomycetaceae bacterium
CGAGTGCTTCGAAACGATGCCGGCCACTTTGTCGACGTGACGACTGAAGCGTCGTCAGACGCAGCGACCAGTGTTGCTGGCGGAAACGAAACCTGGAGTACCAGCGCCGGGTTCCTCGACTACGACAACGATGGCGACCTGGACCTCTTTGTCGCGAACTATGTCGAGTGGAATCGCGAATTCGACCTGACTCAACCGTTTCAGTTGGTCGGCGACGAACGAGCGTACGGGCGACCGTCAGCTTTCGAGGGGACGTTTCCTTACCTCTTTCAGAACGATGGCAAGGGCAAGTTCAAGGACGTCTCAGAGGCGACCGGCATTCAGATGAAGAATCCTGCCACGCAGGTGCCGGTGGCCAAGTCGCTGGGCGTGACGTTCTGCGACCTGGACGAGGACGGCTGGCTGGACATCATTGTTTCGAACGACACTGTGCAGAACTTCCTTTTCCGTAACAAAGCCGACGGGACCTTCGAAGAAGTCGCCGGTGAAGTTGGCATCGCCTTCGACGAAGACGGACGGGCTCGCGGAGCGATGGGCATCGATGCCGGCTGGTTTCGCAATGACGGATCAATCGGCATTGCGGTTGGAAACTTCGCCACCGAAATGACGGCGCTCTATGTGTCCCCTCCGGGCGTCATGCAGTTTCACGATGACGCCGTCCCCACAGGCCTTGGCCCGTTCACTCGGCTGGAGCTGACATTCGGAGTCTGCTGGGCCGACTTCGATCTCGACGGTCGACCGGACCTCTTCACCGCCAACGGTCACCTGGAAAACGACATCAACCGAGTCCAGGAAAGCCAGCACTACGAACAGCCGCCGCAGCTCTTCTGGAACTGCGGCCCCGACAGCACGACCGAGTTTGCTCCGCTCACTGAGAAACAATGCGGAGCGGACCTCTTCCAAAGAATGGTGGGCCGAGGCGTCGTGGCTGCCGACTTCGATCTCGACGGAGACCCGGACATTCTCATCACCGCCTGCGGCCAGAAACCTCGCCTTCTCCGCAACGACCAGGTAACCGGCCACAACTGGGTAAGACTCGAAGTCGACGCCCCGATCGGCTCAACCGTCGAAGTCCACACCGGCAGCCTCGTCCAGAAACAACAGATCATGCCAACCCGCAGCTACCTCTCCCAAAGCGACCCCGGACTGACGTTCGGGTTGGACGCTGCAGAGTCAGTTGAGCGAGTCGTGATCCGCAGACCAGGTTCGCCGGACTCGTCAGAAGATCGGTCGCCGGTCGCGATCAATCAGGCTCATCAACTGTGAGTCGCTCGGGCGATCTGTTTCACACGCCGCGACTTCGCATTTTCGCGATACCGAATGCCGGGCCGAGGCCGTTCCAGAGTGCAAAGCCGGCTGGAATCATTGCAATGCCGAAGAGCCAGAGGTAGCCGATTGGGCATTGGTGTTTGAGCAGGTCGCCGGCATCGCCGATTGACTCGAAGGAGCCGATGCCGAGGTACGCTCCGTTGGCCACGCAGCAGAAACCGGCGAAGAATCGGGCCAGTTGAGCGGCCTTCGCAAAAAATTGCCGAGACGTCAACCAGATCAGGATGGGAAACAGGCAACCGAGAACCGGACCGCACCACACAACTGGCAGCGGGTGCGGATTTATCGAGAGGTCTGTTCGGGAAATGGCCAGCGGGTGAAGAACGACTCGTTCAACGACGCCTCCCGTGAGCCATGCGCCGATCACATGACCGAGTTCGTGAACGGCCATCATCCCGTACCAGCAGCATGTGCAATACACGGCCATCGCGAGGATCCACAAGGAGCTCCACGCTCGAAAGTTGAGCCTGCGGCTTTCAGGCTGGGCAGGTTGGTTCGACACTGAGCCACACTTTCGAGAGACTGGGAAACTACTCGCCGCGTTTGATCAATTTTCTTATCCGGAGGCAACATCATGCCACGTTCTTGCTTATTGACCAGTCTTGTTTTTGTTGCTTCCGCCAGCTCTGTGTTCGCGGCTGATCCGCCATGCGTGAAGGATGCTCCAAAGGTTGGCACAAAGTTGCCGCTGGTTTTCTGCGATGACTTTCAATCGGGCTCTTCGGGAAAATGGGTGCCGGGTGATTCGAAGGCGTGGAAGATGACGAAGCTCGGCGACAACTTTGTGTTTGACCAGTTTCAGCAGAGCAAGGTGACGAACCCGGTTCGCTCGCCGTTTAACCGGTGCCTGATCAAGGACGTGACTGTCGGCGACTTCGTGCTGGACCTCAAGTTTCAGTCGACGAAGAAGGATTACGGGCACCGAGACCTGTGTCTTTTCTTCGGATTTCAGGATCCGTCGCACCACTACTACGTGCACTTTGGCAAGAAGACCGACGACCACGCCAACCAGATTTTCATCGTCAATGACCAACCGCGGACGAAGATCTCGACGAAGACGACGGCGGGCACGAACTGGGACGACGAATGGCATCACGCTCGGATTCTTCGAGACGTCAAATCCGGCAAGATCGAGCTCTTCTTTGACGACATGAAGCAGCCCGTCATGACCGCCACCGACAAGACATTTGCATGGGGGCAGGTCGGCATCGGCTCATTCGACGACACCGGCCGGTTTGACGACGTGTACCTGTTCGGCCACGAAGTCAAAAAACCGAAGTAGTCACTTAATACCGCTCGTTCAATAAGTGTCCGATTTCGTAGACTGACTCTCCGAGTCGGGTGCGTCCCATGCCCGACTCGGAGAGTCAGGCTACACGCAGATACGACAGTTATTCTGCGAGCGGTTTTTGTCGAAAATCAGTTGGCGACGAGCTCTACCGTAACGGCCGGGTTTTTCAGAACGTCTGCGGGCAGTGTTTCCGGCCAGTCGCCGGTCATGACGACGTTTCGGATTTTGGCGGCGGATTTCGTACGGTCTCGATAGAAGCCGAACGAGTCGTCGCCACCGAAGTCTACGGCTCGTTGATAAATCATCTCATCGTTCAGTGTGAGCGTGACTTTGCCATCGGCTCGTGACAACGTGACCGAGTTCCAATCGCCTTTTCTGAGTGGAAGCGGTCGTGGGCCGCGGCGGCTGAGAGGTTCGAGCAAAGCGTTGTCCGCAGGCAACCCCGTCCACTCGAAGCCGCCGGAAGTCATCCAGTGAACCTTCACACCTCCGGATTCGATCAGAAACGCCAGTCGCCCTAAAGTCGGATGAACGTGAACTTCGTCCGGCTTGTACTCGAACTCGTAGGAAACCGACTCGCCGTCGAGCAACGGTCGCTGGTAGTGCAATAGACTTTGGGGATTGACTCCTTTCCCCGGTTCTACTTTATCCGCGGTGATAACGCCTGATTTTACCGCCCAACCAGTTTGCGGTGACAAAGGACTTGCGGTGCTGCCAGCAGCAAATGCTGGCTGAGATTCGCCGTAGAAATGCGACTGCCAGCCGCGCAGGTCATCACCGTCTGACATGCGAACTTCGCGGGGAATCACCGGCTTCCCAGTGATTGCAAGATTGCGGAACATTGGTCGCCGCTCTTCAAAACTGCGAAGCCCGACCCAGGGGCTTTGACTGGCCGTCGAGGCAGGATCAAACCACATCGGGTGCATATTGGCCGTCAGAATCGCTTTTTCGGCGGTTGACCGAATCGACATCCGGTTGAACGTTGGGCGGGATTCGTGCCGGACGAATGGGCACGGTTTGACGACCGAATGAGCGATGTCGGCGTCCCAGATCGTGAGCTGGTTGGTTCTGCCAAGCGCCTGAAAGTGCAGACCTCCGTAGACGAGTCCGCCGTCTGTCGTGATGCGTCCTCCCTCCTGAGACTCGCAGCGAAACTCGAAGACACCCGTCAGCGGGTACCGGAAGAACAGCACATCGTTACGTGAACCAGCCAAGTGCAGAATGTGATCTTCGTGAACCAGCCAGCTTGCATCGGTCGCTCCGCGATGGAGCAGCGTGGACGTTGCTCCGGAAGTTGGCACCCAGTACTTCAGTCGGTTCTGCCGAATCGCTTCCGCACCGGACTCTCCGCGAGCCAGTTGCACGGCGGTCGCGTGTGAGAGTCTCAGAAACGACCGCAGTCGCGTTGCGGCCCCGCTAAGGGTCTGCTCGACCAGCGACTTGAACATGGCTTCGCTGATAGAACGGAGGGGTTCGACAGTCGACGCGGCGGAGGCGATGGCTAAGTTGGTCGGATCGATGATTGCGGTCGCTTCCCCCGCGATTGCCTCTTCGACAACAGAGTCACTAAGCCGCTTTGCTCGCTGCTCAAGAGCGGTCTTCAACTTTGCGTCGTCACTACGTGAGTCCGCCAGTTGCGCGAGTAAGAGCAGCGAGTCAGCGTTCGGCACCTTGTCCTCGGCGAGCTTCTCAAGTTCGGTGACGAGGCGGGTGAGTCGGCCGATCTCGTCAGCGGCTTTGATCAGGGTCCAACCCGAGCAGAACAGGCCTTGAATATCGCCGATCGATGAAACAGCAAAGGTCTCGTCGCGAGGTCGTTCACCGATGAGCCGGGCAAACGCTTTCGGCGGAGCAACCTGCGGAACAACCGTCGTCAGCAGCCGTACGGCCTTTCGCGACTCAGTCGGCATCGTCCACTTGTAGAGCAGATCAAACTGCTCACCCTCGTCAAGCTGATGCAGGGCTCGATAAAGGCCGCCCGCCGCCGCTGCGACTCCTTCATCTTCTTTCGGATGGACATTCCTGATCGCGTCGGCAGCTGCCCCCATCGACTCCAGAGCCTTGCCGGGATCTGCGTCTCGGAGATGTTGCAGCGCGGCGACACCGCTCGCTCGTGTCACCTGCAGAGTAGGGTCGACGGTTTCCTGGCCGAAGCCGGGTAAGGAAAAACCAGAAAGCAACATTACCGCAACCGCAGAAATCGCATTCCGACGGCAGAACAGAGTCCATCGACATCGAACTTGAATATCCATCATGTTGCTTTCTCAGTGTCTGGAGATGCGAGCAGCGTCTGCTTACTTAAAGAAGTCGATCACTGAATCGAAGAAACTTTTTGATCTCGGTGCAGGATCGGGATTTGC
Source organism: Planctomycetaceae bacterium (assembly GCA_047611045.1). GTDB lineage: Bacteria > Planctomycetota > Planctomycetia > Planctomycetales > Planctomycetaceae > JABMPE01. The sequence goes on from JBLFXD010000106.1 coordinate 4,981, forward strand.
ACCGAGCCGAATTGGGTTGTTTGCGGTCGTGAATTTTTCGGCTCTGATTTTCAGAGATTTCAGAAGCACCTGAGTCTCTCGGCCTTCGCCGCCGGAATGTACTATAAAGTTCGCTGCGCGACCGGATACCGTTTCGTCTGATACTTCACTAGCGGCGACCAGAAGCTCCGGACTGTCTGTGTCTCGTTGGGTGAGAAAGTACATCTTCGTTCCGTACCGGGCGACTCTCAGGATGGCGATGTCCGCTGCTGGCACCGAACCGACGATACTGTAGTTGTGGCCGCCGTTCGGTTTGCGCGTGCCCAGGCGAGCGAAAACCTGTCGCGCGTCCTTCGCGTTGATATCAAACATCAGGCTGGCATGAGTGTTCCCTGTCGAGCCAAAGATTGTCTTGAGATAGATCGTCGATCGATCTCCAGCAGTCGGGTTGACGATCTTTTTCAGTTCGAAAACGGCTGTGATATCAAAGTCGCCATCGATCGCGCCGCGGGGAGTGATGCCCGACGCTGCCCAGGTCGGCTGGCCCTGATGAATCATCATCTGACCGCCGAGTTTGGATGACCACGGTAGTACGCTTCCCCACCGGTAGAACTCTTCGTTCGTCGGTGCTTTCTTTGTGAAATCGAAGTCGCCAACGACGGACAACTTGTCTCGCTTCTTCCTCAGGTCCGCGAGCAATTCGACAGGAGCAGTCGCATCGACAGCTGGGCCGGTGACTCGATCCGCTCGGACGACCAGTTCCTTCCAACGGAAACTGACGAAGCTCTCCTGAAACGTCAGTCCGGTCAGCAGAATCCCGCTTGGCAGGACATCGTCTGTGGGAAACTCAGACTGGCCGGTGATGCGAAAGTTGGTCGAGTTACCTTCGGCAATCAGCGTGTAAAGTCGGTTGCCTCGCCGAGCGATTCTCAGCGTTCCAGAGTCGCTTTCTGCCGGCTTGTACCCAATGTTTGAACGACGAGCCTCACCATCGGGATAGGAGGCGACGTCTCCATAGGCCAAGTGCTGATCCTCGCGACCGGCGTATCGATTGTGACGCCGTCGGTAGTTGGTCTCGGTGGTGGCTTTGTCGGCAAGCTTCACTTGAATGCCGCAGCTGCTATGTCCGCCTGCGTCGGGTTTTGTTACGAGCGAATCGAACGACGCCGAGATATCAAAGTCCCCTCCCACGGCCAGTTGAGCCGCCAGCACCGTACGCTGGTATCTGCCCGAACCATGCCGCTGCACATACAGACCTTCCGGACCGGGACGCGTGTCGGACATCTTGCCGGAACTCATGACGAATCTGCCGAACGGAAACTCCTTTGTCGTGAACGAGTGACGGAACGTCGCCGCCAGCTTCTCCGACGACTGATCGAGTTCCCGTGTGTCGTCTCCGGCAAGCTCCTGCTCATAGACAGTCGGCAATTCCTTCGGCCAGTCACCTCGCCACACAACGTTTCGGAAAACAGCTTGAGAACGGTCGGCGTAGTGAAACACTCCGAAGTTCCGTTGATTGCCGGCATCCAGACGCTGCTCGTAAATGTGCACGTCGTTGAGAAACAGGCTGACGGTGTCACCGATCAAAGTCAGTCGAACAGCGTTCCAATCGTCATCCTTGAGAGGCAACACTGCTGGTCCGCGGCGGTTCTCCAATTCGACAGTCGAGTTGCCAGGTGACAATTCAGAACGATCGAACGTGCCATCGGTAACCCGGTGAAGATTCACGCCGTCCGGATTCAGTAGAAATACCGCTCGACCAATCGCTGGATGCGCGGTCGACTGCCCCGCTTTGTAGAAGAATCTGTATTCGACAGCGCCGTCTTCAAGCATCGGGCGGTGGTAGTAAAGCAGTCTTTCATCATCTGATCCCGACGGCAGGCGAGCGTCCTTTCGTCTTGCAATCAGTTGACCTGTTGAGTCGTTCCCTGCCCGCTGCCAATGAGAACTTCGCCCGTTGACGTCGGCAGTTGAATCGCCGAAATACGGAATCCATCCCTCGAGGTTTGGAGACTCGCTGAGACGTAGTTCGGCTGGAATTTCAGGCTGACCCGTGATTCGGACATTCCAGATCCGTGCTGAATGCTTCGCCGATCGACGCAGCGCCAGCCAGGGATCGTGATCCTTCGGCAGCTGAATCGAGTTCAGCAATCGCCCGTTCCCGAAAACTTCCATCTGCTGACCGTGGACTGAGATTCGATAGTGAATCACGTGACGAAACTTTGTGAGCTGCGCATCAAGCGGCAAGAGGTCACTGTCCAACTCGGCGAGTGTTCCGATTCGCCGCTGTGTTCTTTTCGGTTCGATCCCTGCCCAATGCCCGCCGTAAGTCGGATGAATGCTCCGCCAACTGAACACGGAAGCGTCGCACTCGACGTTGAAGTCGCCCTGCAGCGGACTTTGAAAAAACAGCAGGTCGATGTTATGACCAGACGTCTTGCGAACGCTCGCTCCGTCACGACTCCAGACGTTCGGCGGACATCCTGCACCTCGAGATTTGGCAGTAAATAGCGAACCACGTTGCCACTGAGTAAACGCGTCGTCCGACTCGTGCTGCAAAATCGCTGACTGCTCGGTCGAGTCTTCTGCTTCTCCATTAAGGGCATCGGCGATCTGATTCGCCAGCATCGCCACGTGCCGATGGAAGGGCCGCCAGTCGCTGTGTTTGATAAGGTCGAGATGAGTCTCGTGCAGGTTGTAAGCCAGATCGCTGGCTGCCGTCCGAGTCTCCACGTGGCCAGCTCCGGCGCGGATCGCGAGCAACAAGGCTCCTTCCGATTCTTCTCGCAACTCACGAGTCGCGGCAACAATCTCGTAGATCCACGCGAGCTGCCTGACAGCGAGTTCCGGCTCATCGGCCGCCAGGCTGACAATGGTCAGACTGGCCAGTCGAGCAATCTGATCTTTCGGCCGCAAATTCGGAGCGGCCTCGAACCGGCTCCGCAATTCGTCCAACCGATTGAGCTGTCGAGCGACGCCGACAAGATCCAGCAGCGGAGACTCGATTCGCCCGCCCGTCTGGACTCGCGATTTCTCAGCACTGTCCGACGCATCGACAGTTAGCGCGGAGTTAAGTGGCGTCAAGACAACCGGCAATCTCAGCAAGCCGCCGGCCTCGGCCGATAACACAAAGTCCGAGAGCACCAGGTATCGCTCAATCGGTTCAAGCAACGCCGCACGCCGACGGACGACCGATGCGTTCTCGCCAATAAACTCGTCGCCAAAGACAGCCTGTCTCGCTGCGGAGTCCGACTGCACTTGCCCCAACGCATTGCCATGCAGCGACCCCATGAAGATGGTTGTCGTTGCAACAATCGTCAGGATGGTTTGCATGTTTTGTTGGCAACGATTCATTGCGTGTATCAATCAGAAAATTGTTAAGTAGTTCTTCGAACCGCTTGTGGCCGGGCGGTGTTGAATTGAGTTGACCACTTTCGAAAAAAGTCAATTGTCGAATCCAGGAAGCGTTGTTCCTTTGGTTACGGAAGCGGTGACTCGGAGCCAGGAATCTCGTCAGCTCGGATGTCGATGGATTTCCAAAGGACGCGGGTTTCGCGATCGGCTCCTCCCGTGTGAAGGAAGAAACGAATGGGCGATGTTGGAATCGCAGGGCGATCGAGAAATCCGACGATCCGGTCGTGCTTCGAATTTTTTGCCGACGCCAGAAACGTCAAACGCTCACCTCGACGTGCCATTCGCAAGGTAGTCACGTTTGAAAGGTCGATCTCTCCCAGGGGACGGTAGAGGAATTTCCCTTTGCCGCGAGGCTCTCTCACCTGGGCAATGACTTCGTTGCTGCCATGGTCGTCCTTTATGAAGATTACACTCAACTCGGTTTCGTCTTTGTCCGGAAGCTGCAGTTTCAAGTAGATGGAAGAACGTTCTTTGGCCTTGGGGGTGTCAAACTTCTGGACGTCGAAGGCGACCGAAATATCAAAGTCACCCGTCACATGCTTCATGACCGTGACACCGGCAGACGTCCATTGGTCGGTACCTGGAGCAGTGATCAGCAGGCCGTTGTGGTCCTTATTCCACGGTCTCGAATCAGTCCATCGCAGGAAGAGTAAAGGCGGCGGTGCCTGTTTCGAAAAGTCGAATGCGAAATGCGATTTCAGCTTGTCGCGTTCCTCGTTCAATTTGACCAGTTGAAAGTCGATGTCCTCGACCGCGCGGCCGCTCAGTTCTTCAGCCCGGACGATGAGACTTTTCCAGGTGACACTGACCTCGCCGCCCTTCTGATAAATCTGCGACAGCAGCCGCAGGCCTTCGATCTGAACGTCGTCCGTCGCGACCGTGCGCTGTCCGCGCAGCTGGAAGTGGGACGAATCCCCTTCTGCTGTCAGGTAGTAAACCTGATCACCTCGCCGCGACAATCGCAGCCGCCCCGAGCGTTCTTCCATCGGCACTGACCCGAAGTATTCCCGCCGCTCGCCATCAACCGGCCGGCCCACATGCACGCACTGCACGAAGTGTTCGTGACTGCCGTTCGCCCCGCGCGCGTGTCGCTTTAGCACGGTGCATTCATCAGTCGTCGCATTGTCCAGCACCAGCAGCAGCATCAAAGCTGCGTTACCTTCCTTTGACGGACTCGCTTCAAAGCCGTCGTATTTTGCGATGACGTCGAAGTCTCCGTGCACCTTCAAGCCGGGTGTGATCGTGGCATTGCGATATCCACCAAGGCCCGTCCGAGTCGCCAGCACACCTTCTTCGACATGTCGGACGTGCTCGGTCGGGTCGCCTCGCAGGATCGTAAACTGCTCCATCGGCAGACCATCATTCACGAAATCGTGCTCGAAGACGGCCGGCAGCTTCTCGATGTCACGATCCAGAAAGTCTGTTCCGTCAATAGCCAGTTCCTGCTCGACAAGCGGCGGCAATTGACGAGCCCAGTCGCCCTTCCAGACAATGTTGCGAACGCGAGCCTGCGTTTCGTCGGTGAAGTGAAACAGCCCGAAGGTTCGTTGGTTACTCGATTCCAACGGTCGCTCGTAAACGACTTCATCGTTGAGCGTCAGCGTGACCGTGTCGCCACTCAAGCGAATCTGCAGGTGATTCCAATCGCCCGCTTTCAATGGAAGCTGATTCGGTCCGCGGCGATTTTCCGGTTCGTCGAACACGTTGGCCGGGCTGAGTTCGGAACGGTCATCCGCTCCGTCAGTCACCCAGTGAATTCGAACGCCCTCGGGATCCAGCAGGAAGGCCAGCCGGTCGATCGCCGGGTGAGTGTGAGTTTCGCCAGGCACGTAGTAGAAGTCGTAGTCGATCGTGCCGTCTTCCAGCATCGGACGGTGGTACCGCAGCAGCCGTTCCTGGTGAGGGGGCAATTTGATTTCCCGGTCGCTGTCTCGATCAACGTTTTGAGCTGGGCCGCTGAACGCCTTCAACAGACTGGCCACAAAACCGGCCGGCCTGGACGGGGTCGTCAACCTCCGACCGGTAATTTCGCCCCCACCGGTGGTTCGCCCCTGCTGCTGCCAGTGCCCGTTTCCCCGACCGACGCGTTTGCCGAAGTATGAAAGCCAACCGCTGAAATTCGGATCGACAGACAGTCTGATTTCTTCCGGAATAACGGGCTGTCCGGTGATTCGCAAATTGCGAACCGCGCCGTCGCTCCTCACCGAGCTGCGAATCGCAATCCACGGATCATGGTCCCGTGTCACCATTCCCTGACGAACCAGTCTCCCGTTGAAATACGTTGAGATGACTCGATCCCGCACGACGGTCCGATAGTGAATCCACTCTTTCGTCGCGGTGAGGGGCGGCGAGAATTCCATGCGAGTATGAATGGTGTAAAAATTGCCATGATCGTACGCCGCGTGAGTGTAAACCGGTGCGACCCAAGTGCCGCCAACCATCAGATGAGTTTCACGCCAGCCGAAACCAGACACGTCGCATTCAACTTCAAAGTTACCTCGTAGCGGCGTGTTGAAGTAAAGGTAATCGTCATCGTGGCTGACAATGTTTTCGACGTGCCCCGGCCGATAGTCCCAGCGAGGCTGAGGACAACCCGGACCTCGAGTTGCCGCCGTCGTTCGCGAAACCGGTGACCATTGACGGAGCGGTTGCTCAGAGACCGGTCTGGCAGACGCTGCCGTGGCCAGTTTCCCGAAAGCTCCCAATCGTCCGAACATCGCCGCGACATGACGTTTGGCAGGAGTCCGATTCCACTCCGAACGCGTCCACTTCAGATAGCCCCGCATGGCGTCGGCGACAGCCTCGTGCGTGGCTTCGTTTTCAATGCATCGTTCAAACACGAGAAGCTCAGGCGACGTCGGACCGTTCCTGCCTGAACCGGCCTTCGACTGAAGCCGCAGAAACTCGTCCAGCCTGGCAGCCGTGGCAGTTTCGCGCTTTCGTGCGAGTTCAATCAACGTGAGCATCGCAGCCTGATGAATCAATTTTCTGGAGCGTCCATTCGCAGCCCAACCCGCCACTCGATCGTGTAGTTCATCCAGCCTGTTGAGTTCCTCTGCAACGTCGAGCAGATCGAATACCGGCGAGATAATCCTCCCCCCGGTTTGTACTCGCGACTTCTTGCCCGACGAGTCATGCTGCGATTGACCGTCGACAGACACAGGCGAAGGACTCAACGAATCAAACGCGTACTGCATCCGCAGCGTGTCGTGATCCTCGTTGGGGAGCACCCAGTCAAATAGAAACTCGTATCGCTCTTCGGCTGGCAACTGCATCGCCCGACGGTGCACATCAAGAGTCGTGTTCTGAACATGCTGCTCGGCGAACACTTCGCTCATGGCCGACTCATCGCTCGCCAGCGATTGCTCACCGTTGGTCGCGAATACCGCGAGTAGGCAACTCATCGCAACGGCCGTCGGAACCGAGCAATTCGACGTAAATTTTACCGAACGAAGCTTCCGCGCGAGCCACCAACCTGGCAACGTGAAAGAACGACACACTTTGTGGATAACTCGGTTCATGGGTGAAGCGTAACTGTAACCGTTCACGGGCCGGTGTGCGGGTTTATGCGGC
>JBLFXD010000107.1:0-11906 GCA_047611045.1 Planctomycetaceae bacterium
CGATGAACTGCTTCTTGTATTCCGGGTTGAATTCGTAGCGGTGGCGGTGGCGTTCGCTGATTTCTTTCTCGCCGTACACTCGGGCGGCCAGTGAGTCTTCCGTCAGGACTGTTGGCTGCTCGCCCAGTCGCATGGTACCGCCTTTGTCGGTGACGGTTTTCTGATCTTCCAGCAGGCAGATCACCGGGTGATCGGTTGAGTCGGTGAACTCCGTGCTCTGTGCTCCTTCGAGACCCAGGACGCTGCGAGCAAACTCGATCACGGCGCACTGCATGCCCAGGCAGATTCCGAAGAAGGGAATCTCGCACTGCCGCGCGTAACGGATAGCTTCGATCTTGCCTTCGATGCCTCGCATGCCGAATCCGCCCGGAATCAGAATTCCGTCGACACCGGCGAGCAATGACTCTGGCCCCTGCTCAGCGAGGTCTTCGGCTTCGATGCGTTTTACGATGACTTTGGCTGAGTGTGAGAATCCGGCGTGATCGAGCGATTCGTAAATCGATTTATAAGCGTCTCGATGTTCGATGTATTTCCCGACGACGGCGATGGTGACTTCGTGGTCCGGGTTTCGGATTCGTTTCAGCAGTTCGAACCAGTCGTCCATGTCCAGATGGCCGGCGTTCATGCCGAGCTTTTCAACGATGAGCTGATCGAGGCCGTGTTCGACGAGGCCTTGCGGGACTTCGTAAATCGAAACCGTTTTGTCGACTTCTTCGATGACTGCTCGCTTTTCGACGTTGCAGAACATCGCGATCTTTTCGAGGTTCTCCTGACCCATCGGACGTTCGCAGCGGACGACCAGAATGTCTGGCTGAATCCCGATCTCGCGTAGCTGGCCGACGCTGTGCTGCGTCGGTTTGGTTTTCATTTCGCGAGCGGCTCGCAGGTACGGCACCAGCGTCAGGTGCATGAACAGGCAATTCTCTTTGCCGATTTCGAGCGGGATCTGGCGGATGGCTTCGAGAAATGGCAGGCTCTCGATGTCGCCGACCGTGCCGCCGAGTTCGGTGATGACGATGTCGACGTCCGGCCCGGCTTCGCGCAGCACGCAGGCTTTGATCTCGTTCGTGACGTGCGGGATGACCTGCACGGTCTTGCCGAGGTACTCGCCGCGGCGTTCCTTTTCGATGACTCGCAGATAAATCTGGCCGGACGTGTAATTCGAGCCGCGGTCCAGCACGCTGTTCGTAAAGCGTTCGTAATGGCCGAGGTCGAGGTCGGTCTCGGAGCCATCATCCAGCACGTAAACTTCGCCGTGCTGGTAAGGGCTCATCGTGCCGGGGTCGACGTTGAGGTACGGGTCGAGTTTTTGCATCTTGATTCGCAGGCCGCGACGTTCCAGCAGCATGGCGACCGAAGCCGCCGTCAGACCTTTTCCGAGCGAACTGACCACACCACCGGTTACGAAAATATGCTTCGTCATGACACCCTCAAACGGCGAAGACCCGGTCCCGAACGGGGTACCGGGTCTCCGGATACGTTGATGTTTTTCAGATTCGCGAGGGCAAATTCGACCCGTCAGGCCGCCTTTCTCCCCGCGACGAAGCGAGCATAATCTTCCGGAGTGTCGATTCCAACTGAACGATGCGGGACCTCGGCAATCTGGATGGTTGCTCCGAGTTCCAGAGCGCGAAGCTGCTCCAGCTTCTCCAGTTCTTCAAGCGGCGACGTCGGCTGCTCGGCCAGATGCAGCAGAAATCTCCGTCGATACGCATAAATGCCCAGGTGCAGCTTCCACGGCGAATCCCCGGAAAGCTGCTCGTCGCGATCGCCGTCACGCATAAACGGCACCGGGCAGCGGCTGAAATAGAGGGCTCGACCGTCGGCGGCACAGACCGCTTTCACACAGCTTGGATCGTCGAGAATCTCCGGATCCGTGATTGGGGCGCAGAGTGTTGCCATGTCCGCCTTCGGATTATCGATCAGCAACTGAGCGACCTTGTTGATCGATTCCGGATCGATGTCCGGCTCGTCGCCCTGAATATTCACGATGATGTCGGAATCGGGCAAGTGCTTGCGGACGACCTCGGCAATCCGATCGGTGCCGCTGGGATGGTCGCCGGTCATCTCAACCTGAGCACCGAATCCCGTCACCGTCGCCGCGATTTGAAGGCTGTCCGTCGCGATCAGCAGATTCGGCTCGTCGCCGTTCTGGCCAGCGAGAATTGAAGCACAGCTCGCCGACTCCCAGGCGTGTTGAATCAGCGGCTTGCCGGTTTCCGCGAGAAGCAGCTTGCCCGGCAGCCGAGACGACTGCAGACGCGCGGGGATAATTCCAGTGACTTTCATAATGACCTCCCTGTCATATTTTGTCCGGCGGAATTCTGGCGGATTCCGGGGCTGTGTGTCAGCGTCAATCTTCTGGCTGAGGCGAGCCGAAGAGGCAGTGCCCTCGTTCCTACGCTCCGCGTGGGAATGCTCGCTCGGACGCTCTGCGTCCACTGATCTGAATACCGCCCACGTTTTCTCGAACTCAAGCGACGCGGAGCGTCAAAAGCCGCCGTTCCCACGCGGAGCGTAGGAACGAGTGGCGGCGGTATTTCTGCTCTACCCGAACAGCTTCAGGCAGGGCGAGCCTTCGTTGAGCGTCGGGCGTTCGGGGCGGCCTTTGTATTTATAGACAACGTCCATGTGGTTCAGGCCGAGCATGTGCAGGATCGTGGCGTGGAGATCGTGGACGTGCATGCGGTCCTCGATGGCGTGCAGGCCGAGTTCGTCGGTCTCGCCGATCGTCTGTCCGCCTTTGATTCCCGCTCCAGCCATCCACATCGTGAATCCGGTCGCGTTGTGATCGCGGCCGTCGCCTTTTTCGCTCATCGGAGTTCGGCCAAATTCGCCGCCCCAGACGACGAGTGTTGAATCCAGCAGGCCTCGTTGCTTGAGGTCCTTCAACAGGCCGGCGACCGGTTTGTCGCTTTCTCCGCAGTTGGTCGTGTGGTTTTTCTCGATCGCCGAGTGAGCGTCCCACTTGCTGCCGGTGCCGTGGTAAAGCTGGACGAAACGCACGCCGCGTTCGACCAGTCGACGTGCCAGCAGACAGTTTCGGCCGAAGGTGTTAGTCACGGCTCCGTCGGCGATGCCGTACTGCTCCTGCGTTGCGGCCGTTTCCTGGCTGAGGTCGACCGCTTCCGGAGCCGTCGCCTGCATCCGGAATGCCAGTTCGTAGCTGGCGATGCGAGCTTCCAGTTCCGTCTGCTGAGGCCGGCTCTTTGCGTGTTCCCGATTCAGCTCGGTGAGAAACTCCAGCTTCGCCCGTTGTCGTTCCGGGCTGACGCCTTTGGGAGTCTTCAGGTTGGCGATCGGCTCGGTGCCGGATTTGAGTCTCGTTCCCTGGTAAGCCGCCGGCATGAAACCGGAGCCCCAGTTGCGAGGTCCGTTGACCGGATCGGACGGCTTGTCAGGAATCACGACGAACGACGGCAGGTTCTGATTTTCCGTGCCGAGTCCGTAACTCACCCACGCGCCGAGCGATGGTCGACCGGCGGTGAAGACTCCGGTGTTCATCTGGCAGACGCCGCCGGAGTGGTTGATGCCGTTCGTCCAGCAGCCTCGCAGAACCGCGATGTCGTCGGCACACGTTGCCGTGTGAGGCAGCCAGTCAGAAATCCACAGGCCGCTTTCGCCGTGCTGAGCCCATTTCCGTTTCGGAGCGAGCAGCGGAGCGTTGTACTCGCCCATCGGCGTGATGACCGGCTTGAACGACGTCGGCAGCGGCTGGCCAGCCATCTTTGTCAGCAGCGGTTTTGGATCGAACAGATCCATGTGCGAAGGTCCACCTTCCATAAAGAGGAAGATTACGTTCTTCGCATGGGGAAAACCCGTAGGCAGCTTCGGAGCGGCCGGAGATTCTGCGTTTGCATCAGCCGCCTGCAGACTGGAGCCGACGTCACGACTCAGCAGATCGGCCAGCGCAAGACCGCCGAATCCCGCACCGCTCCGCAGAAGCATGTCTCGCCGGTTAAGTGCCGGCTCGACGTGCGGAACGGAATTCATGCGGGCAAGTCTCGACGATGCTGGCTTGGTCACAGCTTTGTCCTCAACGAAATTCTGTTCCAGGTTCAATGTTCCAGGTTGGGCATTCAGCATACCCAACATTGAACCCGGAACATGGAACTCGGAACAAACTTAGTCCTACTTTTCGTCGTCGGCACAAACCCAGCCGCCGAGAGTCGTGTCGTAGTCGCACAGCTCAGCATCGCTGAAGTAGATGGCGATTTCGCGAGCGGCGGCTTCCGGGCCATCGCTGCCGTGGACGAGGTTCATCTGACGGCTGACTCCGTAGTCGCCTCGAATGGTGCCCAGCGGAGCCTCGCGGCCGTTGGTCGCTCCCAGCATGGCGCGGATAACGGAGATTGCTTCCGGGCCTTCCAGAACCATCGCGACGACCGGGCCGGAGGTGATGAATTCTTCGAGCAGCGGGTAGAACGGTCGCTCCAGGTGCTCTTCGTAGTGCTTCTGAGCGAGTTCCTTCGTGACCTGCAGCATTTTCAGGCCGACCGTTTTCAGGCCTTTTCGTTCGAAGCGACTGTAGAGTTCTCCAACGAGTCGTCGTTGCACAGCGTCCGGCTTGATTATCACAAATGTTCGTTCCGTGGCCATTTTCGTCCGTCTTTCTGAGGTTTTGAGATTAGGAGTTATCAATTTCGACGGGTGGCACCCGTTGCTTGCAACCGGTGCGGCGAAGCTGCAAGAGGTTTCGGTCGTTGGACTAATTTGCCTCTTGTCGCTGCGCGACACGGGTTGCAAGCAACCCGTGCCACCCAGGGAATTTCGTTTGAAATCCAGCGAAGTGGCGAAGCGTATCCGAACATTCCTGAGCGCCGCAACGGGCGTGATGTCGTAGTTTCCGCGGAATCAGCCAGGCTCTCCGTTTGAGTCAGAAGTGTGGCACGCTATGCTCTGCCGCCCGACCCGGTCGGCTCACAAAGCTAACCGAGGCCCTGCGGCAAAACTCTTCCAGAATTACCACTTACAGAGGCGGCGAGTCGTGCAGCCATCCACTCCGCAAAGCAGCGAGTCTTTCATCCGACAGCCTCGATTTCTGATCCTCACCGCACTGGTTCTGCTGGCCGCTCTGTGCCGGCTGGTTGATGGATGGCAGAATTTCGCTCCGATCGGAGCCATGGCTCTGTTTGGTGGCGCCTGTTTCCATTCGCGAAGAACCGCGTTTCTTGTTCCCCTGTCCGCCCTGCTGTTGAGCGATGTTTTGCTCAACCTGACTCGGCACAGCGATCAATGGTTCCAGGCCTGGCAAACGACCAGCTTTACGTATTTGGCGTTTGTGTTCGTTGTCGGTGCCGGGCTGCTGCTTCGCAGTCGCACTCGAAATGTCGTCGCCATTGCGACGGGTTCATTGGCCGCTTCGCTAATCTTCTTTTTCGTGTCGAACTTTGGCTGGTGGCTGACCATGGGTTTTCACCCGCTGACGTTCGCAGGCCTGGCCGAGTGTTACGGGCTGGCATTGCCCTTCTTCCGCAACACAATCGCCAGCGATCTGGCCTTCAACGCGGTCCTCTTCGGCTGCTTCGCCTTGGCTGAAAGCCGAGTCCTCGCGCCTCGTCCGCAAGTCGCCGAAGCGGCTTGATTCCAGTAGGGCGGAAAAATTCGCCCCATTGATCCTGATGAATTCGTCGATTCCCTCGATTTTGCAGACCGGCGCCGGTACTGCGGGAAGTGGCTGAAGCTGCTCATGAAGGGCAATGTCGAAGGAGTCCCTGACTCGCTTCTTGACGCTGCCTTCGATGCTCTTGAAATGTGGAGCCGGGTTTCGACTGATGACTCCGAACAGGACATCGGCAATTGCATGCTCGGCGTGTTTCAAGTCATTCGCCAGAGAATTAACGAGCGCACTGAAGATGCGCGAGAACTTGCGAGCCGCATTGCGACATATTTCTGGAGCCCGAACTTCGACGTTGCCGTAGCAGCAATGCGACAGTTTGAGTTTCTCTCAGTCTGCGAAGACTATCTTCAACTTAGTCAGTTTGAAGATGTTGCGATTCCCCACTTGCGCCGCATCGCGAATCAGAAGCGAGAGCCACCCACGACAGCAGCGATGTCGCTTTCGGCGTTCGCATTTCACGTACTTTGGCAACTCGATTCGTCGGTGGTGTCTCGCGAAGAGTTGAACGACGTACGCCTTGAGTGTGCACAGGCTTATTTTAAGTGGGCAGAAGACTCACCATCGAGTGCCGAAGACTGGCTACGGAAGGCGGATACTCTGATAAGTCCCTGACTTGTGACGGCCTGCGAGAATTCGATCATCACCTGTCAGAAGCTGCCGCCGCCGTTTGAGATCGACGATTCGACGTCGACGATGCGGGCGGTGGGTTTGGCCAGGTCGACCAGGACCGGCTGTGGAGTGTCGACTCGGGCGAGGTTGCCGGCGGCGTCGCGGGCGACGACTCGGACGTACAGTCTCGGCGGGATTCCCTGGCCGACGTTCCAGATGTACTGGCCCGTGTTCGGCAGCCAGTCGGAAATCTGCTGCCATGGACCGTTCGGATTCGCGGCGTACGACAGAGCGATCGGCCGGTCTGCCATCTTCTGGTCGGCGGCTTTCCATGTGATCAGAATTCGGTTGGCGTCCGCTCCCGTGCCCTGCTGAAGCGGGAACAGGTTGACGACCGGCGGCGAGGAATCGACGACGATTGAGATTTCCGGACGCTCGCCCGGCTGCGGTGACGGATCAGTCAGGCCGGCTCCGCTGACGACTCGCATGACGAATCCGTAGACGCCGTCTGATGGAACTTCGACTTCGAATGGGCTGCGATGATCTTCGTCGAGCCCGTATCGATACCACTTGTCGCCGTTGTTCTGGCTGACGAACAGCTCGATTGTTGAAACGCCCGAAGGCCCGATATCGTCAATTCGGTAGTCGATGTTGAACTGCCGGCTTTTGACCGTTCGGTGGCCGACAGGAACTGGCGGCTCGTAGGCAGGAATCTGTGACGGATTGGCGGTTCCCGGAATCGACGAAACGTTTCGCTGCTGCCACTGGGGAGCGCCGTTGGGGCCGGGAACTCCGGCGATGCCTGTGCCGGGCGTTGACCCCGTCACTGCCGGGCCGAATGGCGATGGTGTCGTTAGCGGTGGTGCTGAAGAATTGCCCGGCAGCGAAAGTGCGGGATTTGACGGGTAGCCATTGCCGAGTCGCGGTGGCAGAGCACCCAGCATCGGGTTGGTACTCGGAGCCGGAATTCCGGTAAGCAACGGATTCCGACCGGAGGCGATCGGAGAATTGAAGTCGGGAAGTCCGGCGGGTGGTGTCGATGCTCCCGGCGTTGCGCTTCCGATCGCGCTGATGTCGACCTGGTACTGAGATTGGGCTTCGTTGCCGGCGGAATCTTTCACTCGCCCACGAACGGCGACCAGTCCTCCGCGCGGAATTGCCCAGCTCGTCTGGCCGTTTGCCGATGGCTTGACAGGAATCTGCTGCCAGTCAGTCATGCCGGTTTGTGTGAACTCGAGGACGATCGAAGAGGTGTCGACACTCGCGTCGTCGATTGACCAGCTCATGGCGATGCGACCGGGCTCAGACTGCTTGAGGTCGATTTTCAGGTTCGGTTTTGTCGTGTCGACGACGACGATCAGTCCCGGCTGAAATACGGCTCCGCCGGGATGGAGCTGTCCGTCTCGGGCAACCGTCTGAACGGCGAACCAGTATTCGCCATCGGAAGCGGCCTGGAAGTCGAACTTGCCAGCCTGAGGAGTGACCTTCTGGATTGCCTGCCAGTTCTGGCCGCGAGTCTGCGAGACGTACAGTCGGACTTCCTGTGATCCGAGCCGCGCGATCTCTTGAGGGTCGTACTGATACGGAATTCTGAATGCCTGCCGACTCGTATAGATCGGCTCGGGCAGATTGGTAGCGGCCTGTGATGACGTAGTGGCCTGTGAAGACGGGCTGGGCAGCAGCGGCTGGCCCTGCGCATGCGCGTCGCCAGTCATGATTAACAGGCCACAGGCCAGGGCAACGAGGCTCTTCATTTCCGCTCCTCCGCCGGAATCTAATACTGCGTATTCGTAAGTACGCTGACCAGACCGAAAAGGCGGACACCGAGCTGGAAATGTGTTTGCGCAGCCAACGCCTGATTGATTTCCCGGCATCGAAACGGCTTTCGGCGCCGAATTTCGAAACGAGTTCACCATCAACACGCAATGCGTGCGCAACGTCCCGAAAGTCCGCCGGAAATCCGGGTCTCCCAGTCGGTATCGACCTGGGAAGTTATAAGGCTTGAAGAGAATCTCCGGATCAGTGGAGATATTCGCCGATGGTCGGCGGGCGTCGTTGAGCCGAATATCGGGATTTGCTCCTACAGCCGGCACGATTTATCACCAGGCTTTGGCGGTCTGCCGGGACTGCTTGTGTCCCGGCATTCCCGACACCGATGAAGGTGTAGAGTCTGTAGAGATTTTCTGCGGTCTCCTGGCGGAAGGTCCGTTCTCGCCGTGCCGCGTCACTTCGTCATTAACTGAGGGGGTGACCGTTGGCAGCAGTCGGAGAATCGAACACGTCCACCAACTGACGGGAACCGGAAGTCGTTTGGCATCGTCAAATCCAACTTGCGGAACGGTTTCGAGCCATTTTCGTCCGCACGGGTACTGACAGCAGAATGAGGAAACTCTTGAGTCTCATTGGTCGCGGAAAGAGCATCTTATTTTCGTATCTCTTGATGCCGCTTACACTTAGAGGGTGGGCAGAGACAATGCCGCAGAGGATTCGAATTGTCATGAAACGATGGTTATGCCAGATTTCAGGTCTGGTGTTGCCGGTTCGTGGTGATTGTCGCGGCGAAGTCGCTCGTCGCGTGCAGATTATTGCTCAAGTCATTTTTTTGAAGAAGGTTACGGCGATTCGGAGTGGGGCAGTGCTGGCGTTGCCGGTGTCGTTTCAGATGTATCTACAGAGAGCGTGCTCAGATTCTGCGCGAGCAGGGATGTTCGAGGGTGAAGGGATGATGACTTCACGGCAGAGCTGACGTGAGGGGCTGCTTTGATTGGTCGCGCCGCGGCCTCTCGCACCAAGAGACACACAGAACCGAGAAATAATTCGGGAGATCAGGCATGTTGTTGACATCGTGGGTCCGGAGTTTTCGTCAGTCGCTGCAGAACCGTCGTCGGGGAAACCGTCGAGGTCTCGATTGGCAGACTCAATCGCTGCACGGTGACGCTGGTCGTCGCAGCCGGAATACGGAACAGTTGGAAGACCGGATGCTGCTGACGGCGTTCGTCGTCGACCAGCAGTTCGTCGACGCGAACTCCGGTTCGATCACCATTTCCAACAGCACGATCGACATCGATAGCGACGGGACGCCCGAGTTTGACTCGATCGTGTTCGACGATGCCACGATTTCAGGGGTTGGCGGCGTCGGCATCAACGTCATCCTCTCTGATCTTGTGTTGAATCGAATCGTCTTTCAGGGCGTGGAGCTCGGCGATCAGGCGACCGGAGACAATCAGACCAGCGGTATCAACATCACGCTGAATAATGTCGATCTGGATGCGATCGCGTTCGACGACACAACCGTCTTCAGTGGATTCGGCGGCGGCATTGATATCAACCTGACCGATGTCCAGATGGACGAGCTGGCCATCTTCAATTCAACGATCACCGGCGGTCTGAATGCTGGGGTTACGATCGACGTTGCCAGCGTTTCGCGAAACGCCGTGATCGACGAGCTGGCAATTTCGGGTTCCACCATAGATGGCGTGACGTTGACCGCAGTGGGGATTCAAAAGCCTGTCATCGATGCAACGCAGGCGACACCTGCAGATCCTGTCGTGATCACCGTGCCGGATCACGGATTGCAGACAGGCGCGGAAGTTAAGATAACGGGCGTCACCGGATTGTCCGCCGCCAACACACGCGACACGATTACCGTGTTGGATGAGAATACTTTCAGTCTCGACAATTCTGCCGGTTCCACGAATCCGCCATACATCAGTGGTGGCACTCTGACAACGACGACCGACGTCAACAATATTCGCATTGTTGAAAGCAGCATTACCGGCTCGACTGGGCTTGATGGTCTGGCGATCTCGCTGACGGATGCTCGAGCCCCAGGGCTGACGATTCAGGACAACGAGTCGATCGACAGCATCGATCTGAGCCTCACCAGAACGCCCATTGATGGGCTTCAGATTCGCGGCAACGAAGCGATCAACGCCAATCGCCCGCAGGTGAATGCGGTTAATTTTGATCTGGATGATTCCACACTGACCAACGTCATCATCAATGGGAACGTCATTGATCGAGGTGCCAGTGCTTCAGGCGGTGAAGGAGTCGTATTCACGGCTGTCGACAGTAATGTCTACGGAAGCTTTTCGGACAACGTCGTTCAAGGGACTCTTGGTGCCGGCTTGAAGTTCGTCGGTGCGGCGTCAAGTGATTTTCAGACGGAGAATCGCGGGCCCCTGGTCTTCGATTTCAGTTCAGTATTCGCCGAGACATCGCTGACCTCCGCGATTACAGATAGCGCCACAACGGTTCAGGTTGTCGATGGACGAGCCTTCCAGGCTCAACAGATCGTCGTCATTCAAGACGAGCATCTTTTCATTGAGTCTGTCAGTGGCAACACGTTAACCGTTCGACGCGGAGAGCGAGGCACGCTCGCGTTGAGCCACCCGAATGGCAGTCGACTTCGCTCTGTTACGTCTTCAAGATCGGGAGTTGCACGCACGATCGCCGGCAATACATTCGCCGGCAATGTCGGAGCTGGAGTCTCCGCATCTCTTGGCGCCGGAGCGGCGCTCAACGCGGATCTCACAGGGAACGTGTTTCAGAGCAATGCCGGAGGCGGTGTCGACGTTGCTGCGAACGATACTCGTGCAGCCAGCACAACAATCCAGCGAGGCGGTATCAGTCGCACAGCGACGACCCTCAATGTCAACGACGCGAGCCCATTTTCTAACTTCAATGTGCCATTTGATGTGGTCATCGACGGCGAACGGATGACTGTCACGGCTGTTGACGGGAATTCATTGACTGTCGATCGTGCCATCCAGGGAACCACGGCCAGCTTTCATACCACGAACGCCACAGTCACCGCCGCCACTGGCGACGCATTGAACCTGAATATTGGGGAGACGACGGCCGGCCTGGGTAACGTTTTTGATAGCAACCAGGGCAACGCCATCAGCCTGCTTCTCAATGATAAGGCCGCGGGAACGCTGGACGTTGTTGGCAATACGATCATTAATACGGGCGTCGGTAGCGGCCCTCAGGCGACTGATGAAGACGGTATTCAGATTTCTCTGACCGGGACGCAGATCAACGACGAAGGCACGGCTGTCCTGCGACGATCATTCATCAGCAATAACCTGATCGGAGTTGCCTCGGTCTCGTCGCTGCCTGCTGATTTGCCTAACGGGACATTGGTTTTCCAGGTCCTGGATGGGAGTGGATTTGCCGCCTCCAATCAGATTCTGATCGACGGTGAAGTACTCACCATCCAGAGCGTCAACGGCAACATCATCACATTGGCCGCACCTACCGCCGCGCTTCATCTGGCCGGCTCCGCAGTTTTACGAACAGCTGGCGGAAATTCCGGGCGGGCCATTGACATCTTTTTCGATGAGCAAACAGCTATCGAAGACCTGCAAATTTCGGACAACACGATTGCGAACAACCTTGACGACGGTGTTCGAATTACTCGTGAAGATGACGCGGTGACTCGGACGGTGAATCCATTTGTTGGACAAACTCGGGCCGTCACCATCGCGTCAAACACAATCAGCAACAACGCCCTCAATCCAGCGGATGAACAGCTTCAATCGGGGGGTACCCAGCAATACGGTGCAGGTATCGAAATCGTCGTCAGAAATGGTGACCTCGATCAGACGGATGTCGAAATTCGCGACAACACGATCAGCCGAAATGCGAGGCAAGGGTTTCCTGCTAATGACGATGC
>JBLFXD010000108.1:0-11870 GCA_047611045.1 Planctomycetaceae bacterium
GAACCACGGCGGCGGACACTCACACTGTGACGCGATGATCTATCTGGGAGACCGCTGGCCGGACGGTTTTCGCGGCTCGCTACTGACGAGCAACATTCACGGCCGACGCGTCAACCGCGATCGGCTTGTCAGAAAGTCCGGCGTCTATCGAGGAGAGCATGCTGACGACTTTCTCGTCGCGAATGATCCGTGGTTCCGAGCGGTTTCGATGGAGTACGGTCCGGACGGGGACGTCTACCTGACCGACTGGTCTGACAACGGAGAATGCCATGACCGGGACGGCGTCCACCGCACGAGCGGCCGCATCTACAAGATCACGTGGGGCGAGCCGATCCGCGTAGACGTCGACCTTCAAGCCGCGTCGACGCAGCGGCTCGTCGAATACCAGCTCCACCGCAACGACTGGTACGTTCGCCATGCACGCCGCATCCTGCAGGAACGTGCAGCCGCCGGGCAGGACATGTCCGGGGCACATGCCGCCTTGCGGAAAACGTTTAAGAAGAACCCCGACGTAACGCGAAAACTGCGAGCCTTGTGGACGCTCTACTCAACTGGCGGAACAACCGACGAATGGTTGGTCGAATTGCTCAGCCACGAAAGCGAGCACGTGCGATCGTGGGCGGTCCGTTTGCTGGTCGATGCTGAGGCGCCGTCAGAAGTCGCCGTGAAGCAGATGTCGGAACTGGCCGCCTCTGAGGACTCATGGCTGGTTCAAATGTCGCTGGCCTCGGCGATGCAGCGGATGCCCGTGCGATCTCGCTGGCAGATCGCGTCAGCTCTGGCGAATCGACTTACTGAATCGAGCGATCCGAATCTTCAGCGGATGGTCTGGTACGCGATCCACCCGAAAGTCACCGAGGATTCGCAACGAGCCATTGCGACGGCGAAACTTGCCACGTCGCGAATGAGACGATGGACGGCTCGACGTCTTACCGAACACTCGGCGAAGTCTGTCGAAGTTCTGTTCGAGCAGCTGGGACAAATGGATCAGCCGGAGGCGATTGCTGATTTTCTCAACGGCTTCAACGACGGCCTGCCGTCACTGGACATCGGCAAGCTCTCACCGACGGTCGGAAATATTGCCGGAAGACTGGTTAAGCATGGTGATGTCGAAGTTCGGTTGGCAGCCGTAAGGGCAGCCGCAGCCGTCGGCGATGACGTCACACTCCATCAGATCCGGGAGCTGCTACACGACACCCGAGCGGAATCCGAGACACGGCTGGCGGCACTGAGCGGCCTTGCCCGGCGTAAACACTCCGAGCTGGGCAATGATCTGCAACGACTGATCACGGAAGGGCAACTGACAACCGCCGCATTGCAGGCGGCTTCTGCGATTAAGGAACCCGCTTTTGCTGAGAAGGTCGTGGCTCGATATTCGAAGTTCGCAAAGGCCGACCGAAACGCGGTGATTGATTTTCTCGTGGCTCGCAAAGACGGCGCACGACTGCTTGTCTCCTCAATCGAGCAGAAACAGATTCCCACGACGGACGTGTCCGCTGGGCAGGCACGACAGATCGCGGCTCTGGGTGACGCGGCCCTGCTGAAGCGGTTGGACAAAGTCTGGGGAACGGTGCGACGCTCTTCCGCAGACCGTTTACGACAGATCAAGGCGTGGGAGAAGAAACTTGATCCGTCACGGATCAGTGAAGCGGATTTGGCGAATGGTCGCGAAGTTTTCCGAAAGACATGCTCGTCTTGTCACAAACTATTTGGCGATGGGCGAACCATCGGTCCGGAGCTGACCGGTGCAAATCGACGGAACCTGCACTATCTCATCTCAAACGTCATCGACCCCAGCGCCGCAGTGCCGGCCGATTTTCGGCTGGCGACGGTCGTCACGACGAACGGGCGAGTGATTACCGGAGCGATTACTCAACGTTCCGAGGCAGGCCTGATCGTCCAGACGGCGACCGAGTCAATTCAAATCGGGAAGGACGATGTCGAAACCGTGAAGGTATCGTCTAAATCAATGATGCCCGACGGCCTGCTCGACAAACTAACCGAAGACCAGACGCGGGATCTGATTGCCTGGATGATGAGCGACGGGGCCATTTCCGATTCGGCCCTGCACGGCGAACCTGAAACGTTACCTGTCGTCATTCTGCTCGGCGATTCGATCCGCATGAATTATCAGCAAACCGTCGTAGCCGAATTGAAAGGCAAAGCGACGGTCTGGGCGCCGAAGGAAAACTGCAAACACACGGAATTCGTGCTGGAGAATCTTGAGAAGTGGGTCAAAGGACGAAACGCCACGGTCGTGCATATCAACGTCGGACTGCACGACATGTTTCTGAGTTCGTCGACTGGCCAGCCACGACACAGTCTGGCAGTTTACGAAAAAAACATCCGAGCGATATTCACAGAGCTGAAAGAATTGACCGATGCAAAAATCATTTTCGCTCTGACCACTCCGGTCATCGAGAGCCGCCAGGCCGCTTCAGAAGGCTACAAACGAGTTGTGCGTCGCGAGGCTGACGTCGTTAAGTACAATGCCAAAGCCGCCCAGATCGCGACTGAAGCCGGCATCGAAGTCAACGATCTTCACGCCCTCTCAACCCGAGTCGGTATCAATAACGTGCTTCGAGAATCCGACGGCATTCATTTGTCGAAGATCGGCGAAGAAGTCATCGGCAAGCACGTTGCGAGTGTGATTGGGGCCGTGCTCGTCGAAACGCCAACAAATGAAACTGCTCGTTGAGCGGTCGACCAGACGGAACCATCTCGCGCATTCACCAGACCCGCGATGATCTTCTGAACCGTCAGGTGGTCGGGCCGGCAGGCTGGTTACACCAGTTCTTCGATGATCTGGCGGTTGTCGACGAGGTACTGTGGGCGGCCGTTGGGGTCGGTCAGGGTGATGGCGTTTGGGTCGATTCCGAGCTGGTGGTAGACCGTGGCGAAGACCTGCTGGATGTGGACTGGTCGGTCCTGAGCGACTTCACCGAGGCGGTTGGTGGCTCCGATGAACTGGCCGTGCTTCATGCCGCCGCCAGCCAGGAAGAACGACGCGGCGCGGGGCCAGTGATCTCGGCCGGCGTTTCCGTTGACCCGAGGAGTTCGTCCGAACTCTCCGGACATCATGATGATCGTGTCGTCGAGTCGACCTCGGATTTCCAGGTCTTCAATCAGGGCACTCAACGCTCGATCGAGGTTCGGCAGTTTGGTGGCCAGCGACTTGAAATTATTGCTGTGAAGGTCCCAGCCGCCGATGGTGAAGGAGACGCAACGGGCTCCGGCTTCGATCAGCCGACGAGACAGGACGAACTTGGAAGCGTCGCGGTCGGTCGGCATTCCGTATCGTTGAAGACGTCTGGGGTCTTCCTGGTTGGTGTCCAGTGCTCTCGCGACGTCGCCGGAAGTGATCAGCGAGACGGCTCGTTCGGTGAAGCTGTCCAACGCGTTCATCATGCCGGAACCGTCGATGTCCCGCCGCAACGTGTCGAAACCGCTGAGCAGTTCCTGTCGGTTACCAAGTCGAGATCGGGAGACGTCGCGGTTCAGGGTGAGGTTTGCTTTGCCGGTGCCGTCTGGTCGGTAGCCAGCGAAGACCTGCCCGAGGAAGCCCGGTCGCGTGCCACCGGAAAGGTCGACGAAAGTCGGAGCCGAGCCGGTCTTTGTTTCCTGAGCGGGGCCGAACATCTTCGACATGACCGAGCCGACGCTGGGGCGGCCACCGAGCGATTCCAGCGACTTCAGAGGCCAGCCGGTGTCGGACTGCGCGTTTGAGTGTTCGTTATTCATGCCGGTGATGGAGCGGATGGCCGTGATGCGGTCGCCCATTCCGGCGAGGATCGGCATATGTTCGCAAATGTCAAAGCCGGGAACTTTTGTACTGATCGGGCGGAAGTCTCCGCGGAATTCTTTGGGAGCGTTCGGCTTAAGGTCGAAGATGTCGGTGTGCGATGGCCCGCCGCTCAGGATAATGTTGATAATCGACTTGCCGGTCGAACTGCTGCCGGCCTCGGATTCAGCCTTCAAGAGGCCCGGCAATGTCAGACCGCCTGCGGCCAGGGCTCCGATCCGAAGGAAATCACGCCGTGCCATGCCATCGCAATGTGCGTAGTTCTGTCCGGTCCAGTCAAACATGATTCTGCCTCGCCCGATGTTAAGTGTTGCTGACGACTCGGGTTCCACCCGAATTCGTCGGTGAACGTACCAGACCCATCAGAGGATGTCTATTCGAAGATCGGCATTGGCGGGGATTCCGGATTCGCTGTGGCGCACTCAGACTAATAAACCACGGATGGGCACCGATTCACACGGATGTTTGAGATGCTTGAGGAGATCATCCGTGTCGATCCGTGAAGATCAGTGGCTCGTTTTGTGTGGCGTTGGAATGGCCGAGTGAACGAGTTACTCGACGAGAAACGCCAGTCGAGTCGTCCATCAAGGAGAGAGAAACGCGGTCGCCAGTCATCGTTCGCGGGTGACCGAAATGACGCGAGATTACGGTGTTCAGGCAGAATTTAAGGGCCGTTGACCATGTTTCAACAAGGCAATACTATCCCGATCGATGACGACTTAAGTCAAATACAGTCATACAGTTCGCTGCACACGACAGCCGCCGGTTCGCCCGCACTCAGGGAAGGGCTGCAGACGGGCGATCGCCATTCAGCCGCTGGCACTCCTGCCACGGACTCTCTGGCGACCGATCCACATGCTGATCCCTTGGCACCGTCGCAAAACACAGCTCAACCCGTGCTGCGATCGACAAATACGATTCCTCAGGATCGAACTATGGACCCGCTTCAGAAGCTTGGTGATTCAGTTGGCAAGATCGGTGACATCTTCACCGCTGTCACGTCGACGGTTGAACGCAGCATCACCGGGATGTTCGGCTCGTCGAACGAACGCCGCGTCAAGAATATCGGGTTCTATCGCGATAAGAATGGCGACTCGAAGATCGTTCCGGGATCGCTGATTGACCAGATTGGAAAGCTCGAGCCGAAGTATCAGGCTCTCAGCGACGAAGAACTGGGGCAGACGTCGATCAAGCTCCGCGCACGACTGGATGCAGGAGAAACGCTCGACGACATCCTGCCCGATGCGTTTGCGGCGGGGCGAGAGGCCGGCGTCCGATTCCTCAAGATGCGTCACTACGACGTGCAGCTTGTCGGGGGCATCGTTCTACATCGCGGCATGATTTCTGAAATGACGACCGGTGAAGGGAAGACGCTCGTTGCGACACTGCCGACGTACCTCAACGCGCTGGCCGGCAAAGTTCACGTCATCACGGTGAACGACTACCTCGCCCGTCGCGACATGGAGTGGATGGCTCCCTTGCACATGGGTCTTGGCCTGACGGTCGGAGCCATTCAGTCGAACATGCACCCGGAAGAGCGGCGAGAAGTCTACGCCTGCGATATTACATACGGAACAAATAACGAATTCGGTTTCGATTACCTTCGCGACAACATGAAGCCGACTCGTGAGCTGCAGGCGCAGGGGCCGTTGCAATTCGCACTGGTCGACGAAATCGACAACATCCTGATCGATGAAGCTCGAACGCCGCTGATTATTTCAGGGCCTGCTCACGACGACACGACGAAGTATCCCAAGGCTGATCAGATTGCTCGCAAGCTGAAGGCCGATCTGCATTACGAGGTCAAAGAAAAGGAACACACCTGCCACCTGACCGACGAAGGGATTCGGTACGCGGAAGAACTGGCCGGGGTCGAGAGCTTCTACACGGCCGGCAACATGCACTGGCCGCACCTGATCGATAACTCGCTGAAGGCTCATTACCTCTACAAGCGGGACGTCAGCTACGTCGTGGAAAACGGCGATGTCGTCATTATCGACGAATTTACCGGTCGAAAGATGACCGGTCGACAGTGGAGCGACGGGCTTCACCAGGCAGTCGAAGCCAAAGAGGGCGTGCGGATCAAACAGGAGACGCAGACGCTCGCGACGATCACGCTGCAGAACTTCTTCAGGTTGTATGACAAGCTGGCCGGGATGACCGGAACGGCGATGACCGAGGCCGACGAGTTTCTGAAAATCTACGGTCTGGACGTGATCAGCGTCCCGACGAACCGCCCGATGCGGCGAGTCAACCAGACGGACGTCATCTATCGAAGCGAACGCGAAAAGTGGAACGCCGTCATCGACGAAATCCGCGACGTTCACGAGACGGGGCGACCTGTCCTGGTCGGTACCGTCTCGATCGAGAAATCAGAGCACGTCAGTCGTCTGCTGAAAAAGTACGGAATTCAACACAGCCTTCTAAACGCGAAGTTCCACGAACGTGAAGCAGAAATCGTGGCTCAGGCTGGACGACTCGGCGGAGTGACGCTTTCGACAAACATGGCCGGTCGCGGTACGGACATCGTCCTCGGTGGAAACCCCGAGCATCTTGCCTGGGAAGAACTCGGCAAGATTCACGCGTCACGTCTGGACGTGACGAAGGCCGAATGGGACGAAGTGACGGAGCGGATCGCCGAACGCGAAGGAATGAAAGAAGAAGCTCGGCAGGTTGCAGACCTCGGAGGACTTCACGTCGTCGGCACAGAACGCCACGACTCGCGACGGATCGACCTGCAGCTTCGAGGTCGATCCGGTCGTCAGGGGGACCCCGGTTCCAGCCGGTTCTTCGTCTCGCTTGAAGATGACCTCATGCGAATCTTCATGGGCGACTGGGTGAAGACATTACTGACGAACCTCGGTATGCAGGAAGGCGAAGCCATCGAAAGTGGGATGGTTTCTCGCCGGATCGAAGCCGCTCAGAAGAAGGTCGAAGAACGCCACTTTGAAACTCGTAAGCACCTCCTTGAATACGACGAGGTGATGGACGAGCAACGCAAACGAGTCTACTCGTATCGGCAGAGGATTCTTGACGGCGGCATCTGCCGGGACCTCGTCCTGGAGATGATCGATCGTCAGGTCGAACAGTTCACCGAGCAGGTTCTGCACCGGATGTATCGCTGGCAGACGATTTGTGACTGGTGCGCGACGGTCATTCATCTTGAGATCACGCCGGACGAAATTCGCGACATGGAACGCGACCTTCTGATGCAGTTCGTGATCGAAGAAGCCAAGCGTCAGGCCGACGAGACCATCGCCGAAAGTCTTGAAGAGAACCTGCCGGAGCTGGAAGACGAAGCCGAGTGGAACTGGCAGGCTCAGTCCCGCTGGATCAACACCATGTTCGGGCTGAACACGAACGATAAGGAGCTGAAGAAGGTTGGTCGGCACGACCTTCACGTTCACGTTTACAACCGGGCGTGCGAAGCGATCGATCGTTACGACATCACTCCGCTGGAAACGTTCCATCGAGAAGACTGGGGAGCGGTGTCGCTCGCGAGCTGGCTGTTTCAGCAGTACACGTTGCAGATCGACCCGAAGGATCTGGAAGGGCTGGAGCCGGAAGACGCGATCGCACTTATCAACCAGCGCGTCCGGGATATGTACCACGAGAAGGAAGTGCGTTTTCCAGTTTCCGTCGGCTTTAACGGGTTCACCGTGAAAGATGGCGGCGGAGAGCGACTGGACCGCGACGGACTGGTCCGCTGGGCCAACAGCCGATTCGAATTCCGCCTCGCTGAGGAAGACCTTGGCAGCATCGCCAACCTTGAAAAGACATTGCTGGGTGCCAGCCGCAAGTTTCTCGAACGCGGGGAGCTGATGAGTGAAATCGAGCAGCAGCTAGACGCCCTTTACAGACCTCTCGGAGAAGCGGGAGCGGCAGCCGTTTGGCTGCCGGCGTCGGACAAAGTCGCCGGTCTGGTTGCCTGGTCGAATTCGACATTGAATTCAACATTCGAGGAAGAAGACTTTGCTCGACTGAGTCGGAAACAGGCCGAAGAACGTTTGCTCGAAGCACATTCCTGGCGATTCCGTCCGGAGCTGCATCAAACGGAACGATCGGTCATCCTGGAGATTCTCGACACCGCCTGGAAGAACCACCTGTACGACATGGACCGACTTCGGTCGGCCGTTGGTCTGGTCGGCTACGCTCAGAAAGATCCGAAAGTCGAGTACCGTCGCGAGGGGATGAAGTCCTTCGGCGAGATGTGGGACACGATCGGAACTCAGGTGACGGGAGCGATCTTCCGGCTCGAACACGAGAATTCAGAATTCGTCGGCTCGCTGTGGGAGATCACCAACACCGTCCACGAGAACGCAGGTTCGGTTGCGGACATGAGCGGCTCAGTTCCCGCTCCGGCAGCCTCTGACGGAGGAGCAGCCATGCAGGAAGGTGCCGAGGCCAGCCAGGCAACTCAAACGATCGAACCCATCCGCAACCGAGGCGCGAAAGTCGGCCGCAACGACCCATGCCCCTGCGGCAGCGGCAAGAAGTATAAGAAGTGCTGCGGCGCGTTCGAATAGCCGGATGCGATGTCGTAAGTTGAGTCGCCGGAGTCTTTAGTTTTTCGCACTCATCAAATCTCAAACGGTGATCTGGTGCCTGTTGATCCAAAGTCTGACTCGCTGCTGGAGTCGCTTGAAGCCAATCATGAATTCCCGGGTGAGTACACGTTCAAAGCAATTGGCAGTAACCCAGAGAGTTTCGCGCAATCCGTACTTTCCGCGATCGCTGCCGAATTGAACCTTTCGAACGATCCGCCGCACTCGGTGAAGCACACGCCTAACGGACGGCACGTCTCGGTGACGCTCACTTTGACGATGGAAACGCCTCAGCACGTGATCAAGGTCTACGGTCGGCTCCAGGCACTCGACGATCTGGTCATGCTCTTGTGACCGTGGAAGATGGCCGGTGTCAGGTCAATTGAGCATTGTGTAGGGCATGTCAAGCGCAGCGCCGGCGTGCCTGATTGCAGTTCGGATTGTGATCGTGTCGGGACGCCGGCGCTGCGCTTGACATCCCCTACGTATCGTGGGGACGAACGTCAATCGAGTTTCAGGGCTTCGATCAGCTCGTTGTGAACCGGGACGTCATTGCTGGCGAGCATGTCTGGTTGCTGGACGTCGAAGACTCCGCCGTCGATTGTTGTCACCTGCCCGCCGGCTTCGCGAACGATGACCACTCCCGCTGCCTGATCCCACGGCTTGAGCGTTCCTGACCAGTAGGCATCCAGGCGGCCGCACGCAACGTACGACAAATTCAGCGCTGCCGATCCTGTTCGCTGGACGCTGCGAGCTTTCGGGAAGATGTTTAGAAACTGCTTCACCTGAGGCTCGTCGCCGGTGCCGCCGACGGGCAGACTCGCGACACACATCGCGTCGTATAGTTGGTCGGCGTCCGAGGTGTGAATTCGTTCGTTGTTCAGGAACGCGCCTTCGCCACGGACCGCAGTGAACAGCTCATCGCGAGTCGGATCGAAGATCACTCCAACCGTCAGTTCGCCCTGGTACTCCAACGCAATGGACACGCAGTAGTACGGGAACTGGTGAACGTAGTTCGTGGTGCCGTCGAGCGGGTCGATGATCCACCGATAGTCGGATTCGGCGTTCTCAACGGCGAGATCTTCTTCGCCGAGAAAACTGTGATCAGGGTACTTGTCGTGGATGAGTCGGAAGATGGCATCCTGTGCGTTGACGTCTGCCTCGGTGACCAGATTCTTGCGACTCTTTTCGCTGATCGTGAACTTCTTCGACCACTCCTGCAGCACGCGCCCCGCTTCTCGAGCAGCGGCGATTCCGGTGTCCTGAAAGTCTTTCCATTCCGTCATTGAATCCATCCCTGAATGTCCGAACAATCCTGATTGTCATCGAATCTTGACCTGCCGAGAGCGGCGAATCTCTGGCGAAGTGTAGCGGGCCGATCGAATCCTCGCAGGGGATTTGAAGGTCGGTTGCCCCGGACGCGGGCGGGCTGAGTTTGAGAATGGTCAGACGGGCACTCGATCTGGGCTCTGAGCGGTCCAGTTTTCCCAACTCAGACCGAAATATCGGCCGAGCCTGCAGATTCTGGTGCAAACTGCCGAGCATTGGCACAGATCTGCGGCGCTGATCGTTAACATCTGCGAAAACGCCGATGATTGAGTCAGGCGTCCCTATGCCCATATCGATTGAATTTTCTGATGCTTGAGTTACCAGTCCTTCCTGAATCCCATTTTGGTGGCGATGAACTTGCCGATGTGTTGCTCAATGGGCATGCCCAATGTGACCGTCGTCCGCTGCCGATGTCGATGGACGAAGCGCGAGACCGAGGCTGGGACGAACTTGACGTCGTCTTCGTAACCGGGGATGCGTACATCGATCACCCCAGCTTTGCGTCGGCGATTCTGGGACGGGTTCTCGAAGCCGCCGGTTTTCGCGTTGGGATCGTCAGTCAGCCGGACTGGCAGACGTGTGACGACTGGAAACGCTTCGGCCGGCCGAAACTGTTCTTCGCGATCAGCGCGGGGAATATGGACTCGATGATCAATCACTACACGGCGAATCGAAAAGTTCGCAACGCCGATGCGTACTCGCCGGGCGGGCGGATCGGTCTGCGGCCGGATCGGGCAACGCTGAGTTATTGTCAGCGAGCCAGGCAGGCTTACAAAGGCGTTCCGGTGATTGCCGGCAGCGTTGAAGCATCGTTACGGCGACTGGCTCATTACGACTATTGGAGCGACAAGGTCAAGCGATCGATTCTGTTGGATTCGAAAGCGGACCTGGTTGTGTTCGGGATGGGCGAAGAGGCTGTCGTCGAGATCGCTCGTCGGTTGGACTCGGGCGACGATGTCAAGTCCCTCCGCAACATGCGAGGCGTCGCGTACTCGCTCGGTGCGTCGGAACAGCCGCCGGAAGACTGCCTGGAGATTCCCAGCTTCGAAGCCGTCTCGACAGACAAGATGGCGTTTGCCGAAGCGACAAAGATGATTCACAACGAAACGAATCCGTGGAACGCTCGGCGACTCATCCAGTGGCACGACAAGCAGCCCGTCATCGCCAACCCGCCAGCGATTCCGATTTCGCAGGACGCGATGGACGCGATTTACGATTTACCGTTCACCAGGCGGGCCCATCCCAGTTACACGGAAACGATCCCGGCCAACGAGATGATCAAGGACTCGGTCACGATCATGCGGGGTTGTTTCGGCGGATGTACGTTCTGCTCGATCACGACGCACCAGGGGCGCACGATTCAGTCGCGGAGTAAGGACTCGGTGCTGAAAGAAGTTCAGAAGATGACGAAGGATCCCGAATTCAAGGGCGTCATCAGCGACATCGGCGGGCCGACCGCCAACATGTACGAGATGAAATGTTCGAAGCCGGAAGTCGAAGCCGTTTGTCGGCGTCAGTCGTGCGTTCACCCAACGATCTGCAAGCTGCTCGGCACGGATCACGGACCACTGGTCGAGCTGATGAAGGACGTACGTGAGACTCCCGGAATTCGGAAAGTGTTTGTCGCCAGTGGAATCCGCATGGACCTTGCGCGGCGGTCACCCGAGTACATGCGGGACCTCGTCCAGCATCATGTCGGTGGGCATCTGAAAGTCGCCCCTGAGCACACGGATGCTGGAGTTCTTGGCTTAATGCGGAAACCGGCCACGGATGACTTCGAGAAGTTTTCAGACGTGTTCATGGAAGAGTCCGAAAAGGCTGGCAAGAAGCAGTTCATCATTCCGTACTTCATCTCGAGCCACCCGGGCAGCGACCTGCATGCGATGATCGATCTCGCCGTGTTTCTCAAGCGGAATGGCTACAAGCCGGATCAGGTGCAGGACTTCATTCCGGCACCGTTCGACGTTGCCACCGCGATGTACTACACGGGCGTGGATCCTTTCACAAAGAAGCCGGTCCATATCGCAAAACATTTGCGGGATCGTAAACTGCAGCGTGCGTTGATGCAGTTTTTCAAGCCCGAAAACTACTTCGAAGTTCGCAAAGCACTGGAACAGGCCGGGCGGCAGGATTTGATCGGGCCGGGCTGCGACAGTCTGATCCCCTCGCGGCCGCCGAAGGAAGCTCTGGAAGCT
>JBLFXD010000109.1:0-11853 GCA_047611045.1 Planctomycetaceae bacterium
CATGACGTGCTCGGCTCGTTCTTTTTCGTCAGCCAGAAGTTCGTCGGCGAGAGCTTGATCTTCGGCTGGCGTTGCTCCGCGTTTGCGGGTTCCGGCGAGCGGGCGGATCGTGATTTCGCCGTCTTCCGCTCGAACCATTATTTCGGGTGATGCACCGACAAGATGCATGCCCGAAGTTTTCAGCAGGAACATGAACGGGCTGGGATTGACGACTCGCAACGCGCGGTAAATGCTCAGGGGTTTCGAGGTCGTTTGCAACTTTAATCGCTGACTGATGACGACTTGAAAAATGTCGCCAGCTCTAATGTATTCCTTGCAGTTTTCGACGGCCTGCTCGAACTCTTTCTGCTCGAAGTTTGATTCGAATTTCAGCGAAGGTTCTCCGCCAATGGAAACGTCGGCGGGTTGAATGTCGGACGTCGCTTCCTGAAGCTGCTGGCAGAGTTCGTCGACGCGGGCCGTTGCTCGATCGTACTCGGCCTGGAGATCGTCGGAGTTTGCGTTCGCGTGGCAGACAATCAGAATCGTTTTACGGATGTGATCAAAGATGACCATCCGGTCGAAAAATGCGAACGACATGTCCGGGACGTGGCGATCGTCTTCCGGTGCGTTGGGCAGGTTTTCGGAGTAGCGGATGACGTCGTAGCCCGCGTAGCCGACGGCTCCGCCACAAAATCGAGGGAGTTCCGCCAGGTGAATCGAGCGGTACCGCTCCAGGAGTACTTCCAGTTCTTTCAGCGGGTCATCGGCGATGTACTCTCGCGTTTCTCCGCCTTCGGTGACGACGACGTTAGTGCCGAACGCTTCGATCTTCATGAACGGGTTGTCGCCGAGAAAACTGAATCGTCCGACCTTCTCACCGCCGACGACGCTCTCGAACAGGAAGGCGCTGTCGCCTTTCAGTTTCGAGTAAGCCTGGACTGGCGTGATCGTGTCGCTGGTGAGTTGCCGATAAACCGGGACCAGGTCCACGTCAGCGGCGAGCTTCTGGAACGTGTTGAAGTCGGGGAGGTGTTTCATGAGGAATCGCAGCTATCAGTTGAGTCGGAAAGTCGGTCTATCGCGTACGCTGATCTTCAAACCGCGTCAGAAGTTACGTCGCTGGACTCGGTCTGAGCGTTCCTTGACAGCCCCAGGGGTGGCAATAGAATTGCTCCGCTTTCCGGTTGGGATTGCAGTGCAAGCAGTTAAGTGAGTAAGTCGTTGCAGTGGTCACGGATTGAACCGGCTCAGCAGTTGATTTGCCAGTCACCCGATGACAAAACAAACCATGGATTCGGTTGCGTCTGGCGGGCTCGGTAGAAAGTACCGTTCGCCAGAAGTTTTCAGCCGTCATTGTCAATCGCCAGCGGTTGAAACGCGTGAGACCTTTCGCATGAAGAAATGTCGTCGTTGCTCGAAACCCGCCACGCTCCACATCACGGAGCTTCGGCAGGGGGAAGCTACAGAGATTCATCTCTGCGAAACCTGCGCGAAGGACTACCTCAGTCAGGCTGAGGAAATGTCGACACCGGAATCCGAACTTCAGTTCGACCAGCTTGACGAAAGCGACGAACCGGAAGTTTCCGGCATCGACGACCGCGTTTGTCCGAACTGCGGAATCACTTTCCGTGAGTTCCGAACGCAAGGTCGACTCGGTTGTCCGCATGATTACGTCGAGTTCGAGACCGACCTGAAAGACCTGATCGAGAACATTCACGGCGAGACGCAGCATTGCGGCAAGTTGCCCAGGCGAGCCCCCGATTCCAGCCGCCGTCAGCATCAATTGATTCGGTTGCGGAGTGAGTTAAAGCTGGCTGTCGAGGAAGAAGATTACGAAGCAGCGGCGAGGCTGCGTGACGAGATTCAGGAAGTGGAAACGCAGTTGCAGGGCCACGATAAGCCCGAGGAATGAAGTTCGTCCTAACGGCGGCGACGCGGCGAAGTCAGCAGATAAACGGTCAGTAGAAACGCGACGGGAGAAAAACGGTGGACCTGGACAGTCTCACGCAAAGTAATAGCGAATGGTTGCGTGGCACCGGCCCGGAGTCTGACGTTGTCGTGTCGACGAGAATTCGACTTGCCCGCAACCTCGCGCAGTTTCCGTTTAATACGCGCGCGGACGATTCGGCTCGAGGGCAGATCGCAGAGCAGGTGCGTGACTGCCTGGGTGATCTCCCGGTTCCCAAAGTTCTGAACTATGTTGACGTCCCGTCGCTGGATGAAATCTCCAGGCAGTTTCTGGTCGAACGACAGTTAATCAGTCGCGAACTTGCCGAAGCTGACGGGCCGCGAGGTGTTGCGTTTTCGTCCGCCGAAGACGTCAGCATCATGGTCAACGAAGAAGACCATCTGCGTTTGCAGGTTCTGCGCAGCGGCCTGGCGCTGGACGAGTGCTGGGAAGAAATTGACCGAATGGATGACGCTCTGGAAGAAGAGCTGACCTTCGCGTTTCACGAACGGTACGGATACCTGACAGCCTGCCCCACGAACGTTGGGACGGGAATCCGCGTCAGCGTGATGCTGCATCTGCCGGCTCTGGTCCAGACTCGCGAAATTCAGAAAGTCTTTCACAGTCTGCAGAAGATTAACCTCGCCGTTCGAGGCCTGTACGGCGAGGGCAGTCAGGCTCTGGGCGACTTCTACCAGATCTCCAACCAGTACACGCTTGGGCTTAGCGAAACTCAGGTCATCGATAAAGTTCGCAGCGTGATTCCGCGACTGCTCGACTACGAACGCCGCGCTCGGACAGCGATGCTCGAGGAGAAGAAAGAGCAGCTGCACGACCACATCGCTCGTGCGTCGGGCATTCTTCGAAGCGCTCAGACCATCAGCTCAGAAGAGACCATGCACCTGCTGTCGAGCGTTCGTCTGGGAGTCAACCTGGGACTGATTGACGATGTCGAGATCTCGACCCTCAACGAACTCTTCATCATGACTCAGCCGGCCCATCTTCAGAAGTTGAAGAAGACGGAGCTGGACTCGGCCGACCGCAACAAAGCTCGCGCCGCGCTGCTGCGAAACCGACTGGCCAGCGATTCGCAAGACTGATCGCGAGAGCCCGTTTCACGATGTTCGTAGGGGGCGTCTTGACGCACCACTGCTTTGGCAATACGGCGGTGCGTCAAGACGCACCCTACGAAACTGAGTCCGGACTTGAATCCGCAACCTGTCCGATCGACTATTGCAGCATCGAACGTTGCATGTTCTGCGGGCTGTGCTGCCACATTGGTGGATTGCCCGCAGTTCGATACGTTCCGGAGTTCGCGCGATAGCCGCTCGTCTGTTCGATCGGCGAATTCGGAATCGGCGGCACGCCGTCCATCGTTCGCCACGACGGCGGCGGCAGCATGATGACTTCCTTTTGCTGGTACTGCTGCCCGCGATTGTCGATGTAACCGTCGTTCGGCAGATTCGTGGCCTGACGCTGTTGCAGCATCGAGTGAATCTGATTGACCTGCGCCTCCAGAGTCTGAGTTCTCTGAGCGATATTCGTGGTCGTTGAAGTGGCATTCGGTTGTCGCATTCTGTTTTGCACCTGCCACGCTTGAGGCCCAGGCACGGCTGCTTCCGGCGGAGAGGGCACCGTCAGGAACGGCGTTGCTTCAGTGGCGGGCGTTGGAAACTCGCGGCAACAGCCCGGCGATGTTGTGCAGCAGGCTTGTGGTCCGCTTCGGGGATCCTGATGGCACGTGCCAAGGTCACACGACGGTCGATCATTGCACGATCGATCGGCGACACAGTTTTGCTGCCGATTCTTGAGTTGCAGAACCGGGACTTTGACTGCCTTCCAGCCGATGCTCGGCTTCTTACATCCGAGGTTTGGCGGAGCCTTGCACACTTTCTGACAGGACGACTGGACCTTGCGGCGAGCGTTAGTCAGATCGCACGGCCGTCGATTCGGCGTCTGTTCTCGGCAGTTACCGGCGTCGCGAACTTTGCACGTCGGGAGGGGAGACATTGATCGACAGGCTTGTGTGCATTTCTGCGCGGCCTGGCAGCCGGTAATCATCGCGACAAATGAGAGCAGGATGAATGTTCGCATGAGATGCCTCCCGGTTGGCCGGGTTCGTGTCCGAAACTGGAAACCCACTGGCATTTCAACGAATTGAATGACTCACCCACTCGATGCGAATGCCTGTCTCACGTATCGGACGTGGCTGATGTCGCAGTGAGCAATCTCGACGAACTCCGCAATCCAGTAACAGGCGTCAAACTCTGCGGGATCGCCCCGAGCGTCGGCGAACGTTCCAGAGACGATTACCGCTTGCGGGATGGCACCGGTCGAGAGCAGCAAACGCCAAGCTACACCGCGCCCCGAGACACTGTCGGGCCTCGGTCGGCGATTGCCTGATCGATATCGCTGATCACTTCGGTCGGCAATTGCCAGGTTAATGCGCTGGCGGTTTCGACAATCTGTTCCGGACGTTTGGCCCCGCATAACGCGGCCGTAATGCCAGGTCGCTGGATCTTCCAGTTGACGACGAGTGCCGGGATCGAGCGGCCAATACCGTCAGCGATCTCACGAAGCCGGTCGATGAAATTGTGGTTCTTTTCCCATTCTTCACCGTGAAACATCGGGTACTTCTGCCGGCCATCTTTCGGATCGAACTGGTGATCACGAGCGAGCTTTCCAGCCAGCAGTCCCTTCATGAGAGGCCAGTAAACCATCGTCGAGACGGAGTTCTCAATGCACCAGGGGAGTTGAGAATCTTCGATCTCGCGCTGCAGCATGTTGTAGTGAGGCTGGTAAGCCGACAGCGGGCAGACCGCATGAAACTCGGCCAATTCCTCAACGGATGCGTTCGAAAGTCCTGCCGAAAGCACTTTGCCCGCCTGCATTAATTCAAGGATAGCCCTGGCCGATTCAGCGACAGGAACCTTCGGATCCGGAGCGTGCAGGTAGTAGAGTTCCACTCTGTCAGTGCCGAGTCGGCGCAGGCTTTCATTGCACTCTGTGATAATTCTTGCGGGGCTGGCATCGCTGACGCTGACTTTGTTTTCCCAGTGCAGTCCGCATTTTGTGGCGATGACAATTTCGTTGCGAAATTCTGGCAGTACGTCGCCGAGCATCTTTTCACTCTCGGCGTCGTACCCGTACATGTAGGCGGTGTCGAAAAAGTTGATGCCGGCCTCAAACGCGGCTCGAATCGTGGCTTCGCTGCGTTCGCGAGTGACGTCAACACTCGTGATTCCAGTAATCGGCCAACACCCCATCGCAACGGGGGTGATTTCAATGTTTGTTTTTCCAAGTCGTCGACGAGGTTGCATGGGCTCGACACTTCGTTTCGGGTTTAGCGGATCAGGTGGAGATGAGAGATTCTGACCGTCGCAGCGTTCATTCAGTTCAACCGGACCGTCTTCGGTGACGGATGGGGCTGACTTTGCGGAAAGGTTAACCGTGACTGATCGGTCGACGTTCAAAGTTTGCCGGCTGAATCGGTCGTAGTCTTGTTCCGATGAAATCTCGCTCAAACTGTCTGGATGCTCGTTGAGAATGTGAAGATGCGAACGCATACTCGCGCCGCTGTTTGCGAAAACTCAATCACATTCTGAAATACACGAGGACTTGCGATGCGTCGACTTATGAGTGGAATTCTGTCGTTGGCCGCAGCCGTTGCGGCGTTTGGTACTGTACAGGCAACTGCGGGCGATTGTGCGGCACCGGCTCCGGTGTGCAACACGTGTCAGCCGAAGATGACGGCTCGGCCGGCGATCTGTTGCCGTCGTGCTCCGGCTAACGCGCTGCGTGCTCCGATCATCAAAAAGGTGTGCCCGATTACCGTTTCGATAACGTGTTGCCCGCAGCGATGTAAGCCGGCAACGACGTGTCGCACGGTGAAACGAACTTCCCCGGAGCCGAAGGTCACGTGCTGTTCGCCGAAACCGGCGACGTGTGCGGCCCCTCACGCGGTGGACGTGCTTCCGGTCCCGACCGGTAAGCCACAGGGTGTGCCCGCTCCGCCGGCTGATGCGGCCCCGGCTCCAAAGGCTGTTCCAGCTCCGCCGAAAGATGCGGCCTGATCTGCATTCGGTTCTTGAACATCTAAAACTATGAACGCAGAGTACGACGAGGAAAGACGACGCTGGAGAGTGCTCCCGCTCTCTGCGAATCCTCTGCGCACTCTGCGTTCTTTTTTTTGTGGGATGTGATCAGCCGATGACTTCGTGCTGGAGTGTCAGCTTTTGGAGTCGCTCGGGGTTCGGATCAGGGATTGTCTCGAACGCTCGCACGGATGGGATTCCACCAGCTCCGGCGACCAGTTCGAGCGGTTCTTCGGCGAGGTCTTCCGTGTAAAAACGTGAGCTCGGAAAGATGTCAGCCGGGTAGGTGAAGTTGTCGAGCATCGCCAGTGCCGTGCAGATGCCGGCTCCCGTCGAACTTTCCAGCATGCCTCCGACCCAGCAGGGGATGCCGGCTTTCTGGCAAACGTCGTGAATCGCTTTCGCGACGGTTAACCCACCGACGCGGCCAGGTTTGACGTTAACATACTGGCAGCTTTTGAGAGCGATGGCCTGCTCGGTTTGCCGCACGGTGACGATGCTTTCGTCGAGGCAGACGGGCGTTTCGATCTGTCGTTGAAGTTCGGCGTGGTCGAGCAGGTCGTCGTGCTGCAACGGCTGTTCGATCATCGCCAGGTTGTATTGATCAATCTGTCGAAACAGGTCGGCGTCGGAAATTCGGTATCCACTGTTGCAGTCAATGTGGAAGGTGTGGTCCGGATGCTGGCTTCGCACGGCGTCGAGCATGGGAACGTCCCAGCCGGGGCGAAACTTCAGTTTGATCCGTGGGAAACCCGCTTCGACTGCCGGACCGATCGCGGTGAGCAGATCGTCGATCGAGTCCATGACTCCGAAATCAGCACCGACGGGGACTTCGTTGCGGGTTGCTCCGAGCAATTCGTAAAGCGGTTTGTTCTGAAGACGTGCTTCGAGGCTCCACCAGGCGGTGTCCAGCACGGCCTTGGCGAACGGATTTCCTTTGAACAGCGAAAGTTCCCACTGCAGTTGCTTTCCGCTGGTGATCTCCTTGCCGAGCAGCGATGGAGCCAGCCAGTCTCGATTCACGCCGAAGATGCCGTCGGCACACTCGGGGCTGTAACACGGAGCGGCGAAGGGAGCGCTTTCTCCCCAGGCATCGACACTTCCGCTCGTCATGCGGCAAAGGACGGAATGAATCGCGGCGTCCTCACCGTAGGCCGTCCGCCAGGGATAAATGAGCGGCATCGCGACGTGAAACAGTTCGATTCTGTCGATCTTCATGGTGTCGGTTCCTCGAACGAAAACTGATTTGTGCAACGAACGATGTACGCGACCGTTGGTTGACCAGTCGCAATCTGACGCAAAGCCGAGGAGCCGCCAAGGATCGCAAGGAAAACGCTTGCCGCAGAGTCATGGGCGAGGCGATCTGTGTTGACGCATCTGCAACGCTGGTCGTACCTTCCGGCCTGTTGTCAGGTACCTCTCCCCCTTGGGGGAGAGGTCGCGGTCTCAGCCGCGGGTGAGGGGGATTTGCGTCTGAACTCAATCGAATGGTGGACGTTTCCATAACGGAAACCCTCACCCGGCCCTGAGAGGCCGACCTCTCCCGCAAGCGGGAGAGGTGACGTTCTTGAAGAATGATGCTGCCCAATTCGGTGCTCGGCGGCATTACAACCAGGGCGAATGGACTCGCGATGAATATCTTTTTTTCTGTGGGCGAACCCAGCGGCGATCAGCACGCCGCTCATCTGATGCAGGAAATGCAGGCTCGCCGGTCCGATCTGAGGTTCAGCGGTTTCGGCGGTCCTCAGATGGAACAGGCCGGGCTGGATTCGCTCTTCCGCCTGACGAATCTCGCCGTGATGGGCTTTTTTAAAGTCATCCCGCTGCTGTTTCAGTTCTACCGAATCGTCAAACAGGCGGAACGCTACTTCGATGCACAAAAGCCTGACGCCGTTGTGCTGGTCGATTTTCCGGGCTTCAACTGGTGGATCGCCCGCAAGGCGAAGGCTCGAGGGATTCCGGTCTTTTACTTCCTGCCGCCTCAGTTGTGGGCTTGGGGGCCGCATCGGATTGAGCGAGTTCGGAAATTCGTCGACCACGTCATCACGGCGCTGCCGTTTGAACGGGACTGGTACGAAGACCGCGGCATTAAAGTTGACTATGTCGGGCACCCCTTCTTCGACGAAGTTGGCAACCACGTGCTGGACGATCGGTTCGTGCAACTCTGGAAGAACCGACGTTCGCACACCGTTGCCGTGCTGCCGGGGTCCAGGAGTCAGGAAGTCGGTCGCTGCTGGCCGGTCATGATTCAGGTGCTGAAGCGGCTGCACGCGCGACATCCCGATGTGACATTCCTCGTGGCGTGCTATCGAGATTCGCATCGCCGACGATGCCTCCAGCAGTTGCTGGTCGAAGCTCCATCGTTGCCCGTCCAGTTCTTCGTGGGAAAAACTCCCGAGATCATCGAAGCCTCTGACTGTGCACTGATGGTCTCCGGATCCGTCAGTCTGGAACTGATGGCTCGCAAGACGCCCGCCGTTGTGCTTTACCGAGTGAGTCGAGTCACCGGCATCCTTGGCGACCTGTTCCTGCAGTGCCCGTTTATCAGCCTTCCGAATCTGATCGCCGGCCGTGAGGTGATGCCCGAATTCCTTTCGGTCGGAAATCCGAGCAAAGTCATCACCGGAATCACCGACGTTCTGGGCCGCTGGATTCGCCTGCCCGACGAACGGCAACTGGCCATCAACGACCTGCTCGAAGCCAGCGAAGGCTTCGTCGAGGGCGGCGCGATTCAGAAATGCGCCGGTCTGATCCTGGACAAGCTGCCAGAAGCGACACACTCGGCAGCACCACTGTCCGCATCGAAGGCAGCTTAGCGTCTCCCACTCGGAACAGTCGTTTTCCGTGTCAGGAAGAAGCTGGGTGTCGCCGGGATAGCCGTCTGCCAGTGAGCTGCTCAGGTTTGCTTCATCCTGTCAGGCCCGATCACGCTGTTTGACGTGCCCATCGAGAGTCGCGCCCGGTCTGGTTGTGCCGGTTATGACGGCGTGTCGCTTTTGGCTGACCCTGTAAATTGAGGGTTTTGCCATGCTGGTCCTGACGCCCGCCGCTGGCGCTGGATAATTGGATGGGAAATCTGCGCAGCTTGTGCGTTTGATTGGTCCTTCGATCGGATCGTGACATAGGTTTGTCACAGACTTCCGGCTGCTCTCGTTTGCCGTCGAATCCTTTGTTGACGAATCCGTCGAAGTTCCACCGCCGGGTGACACCGGTTTTGAGTCCAGCTCATGAGGAGCCGGCCTGATATGCATTGAGGCGGTTTGCGGCATCGTTCCGCGGGAACTTATCGGAGCAGCGAGTCAGGTATGTTACCAGAATTCACAATCGGTCTTGTCGTCTTCCTGATTGGCGTGGGGGCTTACACAGTCACCGCAGCCATCTCCGACATTCGCATCAAGAAGATCCCGAACAAGCTGACGCTTCCGTTCTTCGGAGCTGGAATCGTTTATCAGCTTGTCTTTCACGGACTGGCTGGGCTTGGTGAAGGGGCACTCGGTTTTGCCGCGGGCTTCGGTTTGCTGTTCCTGCTCTGGATGATCGGGAGTGGCGGCGGCGGAGACGTGAAGCTGATGGGCGGACTGTCGATGTGGCTCGGCTGGAAGCTGACGATCATGGTTCTGATTGGCAGCGTTGCTTTCGCGGCTGTCGGGACGTTCTGGGTGATTGTCTACAGCATGTTCTCGCGCGGCGTCTACGACACCAAAGACAAGTTCCTGGCAACGGGTAAGTTGAAGAAGGGCGAGAAGCCCAAGAAGGAAACGCTCGAGCAGCGACAGCATCGCCGCCCGATGGGTTACGCCGTGCCGGTTGCTCTGGCGACGTGGGCGGTCGTGGCGTGGCAGTTGCCGCAGTTTCCATGGATCGGCGGCAAGGTTCTGGCAGGGCTGTTCCAGGCCGGAGGCTAAGTCTCAGGCCAGCGTTAAGTGATGCCGCTTTCAGATAATCAGAGTTCATTTCGAGACAGGTCGAGCAATGCAACGGGTTGATTCAGTGAAAACCGGGTGTGAACGGAGGCGGAATAAGAAACGCTCCGGAATGCTCAGCGCTGAGTTGATCATGACGTTGCCGATTCTGGCCATCGTGCTGTTCGGGTTGTTTGAGTTCGCTCTGCTGTTTACCGCTCGCGGCGAATTGTCCGAGGCATCCAGGGTTGCTGCTCGGAAAGCGACTTTGCCGGGCGTGACCTTCGAGTCGGTTGAGGAAGAGATTCGGCGAGTGCTCTCTCCGAGACTCCAGCGAACAATGGAAGTATCAATCGATCAAGGGCAACGCACTGGTGACGTCGTCACCGTGGCGATCGCCTGCGACATGAATAGTGCGTCTCCGGATCTTCTCTGGCCAATTGGGTACAGCCTGAAGAATCGGAAGCTTTACGAAGTGACGAAGATGATCAGGGAGTAAAAGCCAGCTTTTCGCCGACGGGTTTGGATAATCACTCCATATTGCACTCGTTGACTGGCAGGGGCTTCGCAGCCGTTGTCGGTCGACTGGCACTGAATAACGAATAAGTCATGCGGGTTGAGACTCGGAGCGGTCCGGGTTTCTGGTAACACAATTTCGAAGTTAAGCGTCTGGCAGGCATGCTGTTGACCGGGTGGGCTGGTCAATCGAAGCCACTGGATGCGAACGCGAATCTCTCAGAGGAGCAGACCAGTGAAGAATCTCACTCCTGCAAAACTCATCGTGATGATGATGGTGGCTATGGGGCTGCTCGTCGCTCTTTATGTCGGTAAGCAACTTCTCGCTGACAATACTCCGCCGCCGCGCCGGATCGGCACTCGGACTGTTCCGATGCTGGTTGGCGATGTCGAAGCAGGCACAGTCCTGACGCAGGACCATATCGGTATGGGGCCGTGGCCAGCCAACGAGATCAAGGGCGATGTCCTGCTGAATGCCACAACTATCATTGGCCGCGTCGTCCGCAAGCCAATGAGTGCCGCTGAGCCGATTCATGGCAGCGCTCTGTTTCCAATGAACGAGTTGCCTCCGCTGACCGTCAGCGACGGCTATCGTGCGATGACGATTCATCTGACTGACAGTGCAGCGCTGATGAATGGTCTGTTGCGGCCCGGTGACCATGTCGACATCGAGTTCACTCCTGAGAGTCGTATCACATCCGACCCTCGCTATCAGGAGATCGGCGGGTTGTCGATCGTGCTGTTTAAGGGGATCCGAATTCTGGCGATCAATCGCGCCTTCGTGCAGACGAGTATCGAATCCAGCGGCAATAACGTAACTCTGGAAGTTGCAAAGAAAGATGTCGCGACCCTTAGGCTGGCCGATGAGAGCGGCGAGCTGTACCTCTCTTACACTCCGGATGCGATCGGCTCAGTGACCGTCGCCATTGCGAATCCTGATCGACCGACTCTGGAAGAGCTGCTGCAGCTGGCTCCGGTTCCAGAAGAGCCTGTGCCACCCCAACCAGATGTCTTCTACTCACGAATCTATAACGGAGCCAACGGCGGATTCCGGCAGACGTTTGTCAATGGCGTTCCGACGGGAAACAACGGATACGGCAACGGAAACAACGGCGGGTATGGTGGCTACGGCGGGTACGGCAACAACAATGGGCAGTTGAATCGAAATCAGTTTGGCTACAGCGGTGCGTACCAGGGACCTATCAACGGAAGCATTCGATACGGTTTCCCGACTGGCACCAATGGCATGGTGAATCCGGGCTTTGCACCGGGAGCTGTGCCGAACAACGGCATGGTGCCTTACAACGGGGGCGGCATGATCTACGGACCGCAGACCGGAACGGGCACTTCGGGGGCTCCGTCTGGTCAGGATTCGAATTCGCCAAATTCGGGTTACACGGGAATTGTCAAC
>JBLFXD010000110.1:0-11831 GCA_047611045.1 Planctomycetaceae bacterium
GACGAGGCTCGCATGATTCAGCCGGTCGCAAAACACGACATCCCGATCACTGACCAACGCCGAGACCGTGCCAACATTCGCCGCGTAACCGCTCGGAAAGAGCACCGCAGCTTCCGTCCCCTCGAAATCGCAAATCGCCGACTCCAGCCGCTCGTGCCAAGGCGAACGCCCACTCACCAAAGCGCTGGCCCCCGCTCCAACGCCGGCATCGCCCAGAGCATCCTTCGCCGCAGCGATCACCCGAGGATCGTGCGCGAGGTTCAGATAGTCGTTCGACGAAAGATTCCGAACACGCCGATCGTCGACCTCGCACCAGCCATCCGGCAACGATTTGATCGTCCGGACATCGCGCCACAGCCCTTCGTCACGAAGCCGCTGCAGGTCCGAGTCCAGCCAGTCCCAATCCGCCATCGTGAACTCCGCCAAAACCAATCATGCCGCACGACCCATTCCTCACGACTCGTAGGGTATTGACAAGCAAAGCGCCGGCATACCAGTCACGAGACAGCCCATGATCATGGTACGCCAGCGCTCCGCTCGACATACCCTACGACTTCATACCAGCACGAAGCATTCTCTACCGCAGAGCAATCCGATGATTACTGAGCCGCCGGTAACCGGAATCGGTGATGAGATAATTATGCTCGATGCGAACTCCGCCGACGCCTTCAACGTACATGCCCGGTTCGAGCGTGACGACGTCACCGGCCAGCAGCGTGTCGTCGCTCTCCGGCACGAGGATCGGCGCTTCCGGATGCCCCAACCCAAGACCATGCCCCGCATGATGAGTAAGCGGTGCGAAACCGGCTTCTTCCATCACAGCCGAAGCCGCACCGTAAACATCTTTCGCCGCCGCTCCCGCCTTGAAAACTGATTCGCCCGCCGCCATCGCTCCTTCGCAAACACCAAAAATCTTTTCCTGATCGACCGTCATCTCACCGATCGCGATTGTGTTTGTAAAATCGCTGCGGTAGCCACTCAATACGACGGAGTAATCAACGATGAGCATGTCGCCAGCATTGAGTTTCTCCGTGGTCGGCAGACCGCCCCGCTTCGGAATCTCGGCATTTACCGGACGGAAATCGCCGTAAACAATCGCCGGACACCCCGCTTCCGCGATCGCTGCCGACTGGATCTCGCGATAAACGTCGAGTTCGGTCACGCCTTCGGCAGCCACTTCCAACGCCCGAGCGTGCCCGGCCTCGCACGCCCGCATGCACCGTTCAAGCAGAGCAATCTCGTCGTCATGCTTCTGCCGACGCAATTGCCGAACC
Source organism: Planctomycetaceae bacterium (assembly GCA_047611045.1). GTDB lineage: Bacteria > Planctomycetota > Planctomycetia > Planctomycetales > Planctomycetaceae > JABMPE01. The sequence continues at coordinate 1,275 of JBLFXD010000110.1, forward strand.
ACGCTGCCGACAACACCCGATCGCGTTTCAGCATCAAGCCCAAGCCAATCAGCCGCCATTACCGGCAACCATTCAGCCTCAACGAGACCTCGCCCCTTCAGCCGATCCGCGACGGGCTCCAGCAGGTCGAACAAAGCATGATCCCGGTTCTGCACCGAGTGCTTGTGGTCGTACCATTTTTCATCAGCTCCGCTGCCAATTTCGTCGTCAACAAACGGATCGCTCGTCGCCGTTCGACGCGTGAAATTCTCAGCAATCAGCGTCGCCTTGCCTGACCGCTCCAGTAAAAGCAGCCCACGTTCACTCGTCGAAAAGCTAATCGGATTGACGAGAAAGTTGGCAAAGTACAGGACATGCCGAGGGTCCGCGATCAGCACCCACTCGCAGTCATCCGGCAGCGCATCCCAAAGCCGCTTCCGCCGATCGAGGCATCCCTGTTCTGTCAGCATGAGCAAACGATCCCGACTAAAAAGTAGGCTGGAACAAGCTCCGCGCAGTTCCGGCAAGATTGCGTGTCAACCTGAAATCGCCGCCGGAACAGCGCTCCGCTCGTTCCGGCCTACGGTCCCTACTCGATTCCGTTGTCAGCCAACCAGCGTTCGGCGTCGAGCGCTGCCATGCAACCAGTGCCGGCTGCAGTGATCGCCTGCCGATAGTTGTCGTCGGCGACGTCGCCGGCGGCGAAGACTCCTTCGACGCTGGTGTTGGTTCGTCCGCCGACCGTCCAAATGACGTATCCCTTGTCGTTGGTTTCGAGCTGACCGTTCAGGAAGTCTGTGTTCGGCGTATGGCCGATCGCGCAGAAGTAGCCGGCACACTCAAGTTCTTCCGTCTGGCCTTCGTCAGTCGTGCTTCGAATTCGAACGCCGGTGACACCCTCAGTGTCGCTTCCCAGCACCTCGTCTATGCCGGAATTCCATTTCACTTCGATCTTCTCATTGGCGAGCGCTCGTTCGGCCATGATTCGGCTCGCGCGGAATTCGTCACGTCGATGCACGATGTAAACCGTCGATCCAAACTTCGCGAGGTACGTCGCCTCTTCCATCGCCGAGTCGCCGCCGCCAACCACCACCAGCGGCTTCCCGCGAAATCGAGGCAATGCTCCATCGCAAACCGCACAGGCCGAGACACCGTTGTTCTTGTACTTGTCTTCAGACTCCAGCCCGAGGTAATTCGCACGAGCCCCCGTCGCGATGATGAGAGAGTGAGCCTCGATTTCTTCCCCGGCCAGCGTCTTCAGCTTGAACGGTCGAACCGAAAGGTCCACATCCACAACGTCGTCCGTCATGATCCGAGTGCCGAAGTTCAACGCCTGCTGCCGCATCAGCTCCATCAGCTCCGGGCCGGAAACGCCTTCTTTGCCATGCGGAGCCATGTACTGACGCTTTGATTTCTCGATCGAGCTGTCGAGATACCCTTCCATGTCCCCCGCAGGAAACCCAGGAAAGTTCTCAACTTCCGTCGTCAAAGCCAGCTGCCCCAGCGGCAGAGTCCCCTTCTGGCGGTTCTCTTCGGTGATCGCCCCTTCAATCACAAGCGGGTTGAGCTCTGCTCGCGCGGCGTAAATCGCGGACGTCCAGCCGGCCGGACCGGAACCAATGATCACAACTTTCTCAGTCACGCTTTGCTCCATACTTTTCTGATTTTCACCGAACGCTGAGCCGCATTGAGGCGTCTCGACGTGTGTCTGTCTGGGGTCGCCGAACGATAGTCCAGCCAGAAACCGCTCACAACTATCTCGATTCCGGCAGCCTCAAACGACGTGTTAAGACTGCCGCCAATCTGCGGAATCGACATCGTCTGACACCGCAAAACCAGGCAAACACCGTTGCGAACAGAACGCGACTGCCTAGAATGCCCGAGGTTTCGACAATTTTCACAACCGTTTGTGTCGAAAATAGATTCAACAACGTTTTCACGGGCAAAATGATGAGCACAGCCTCTTCCATGACCATCGAAGAACTCATCGAAGAATTCGACGATCTCGGCGACTGGGCCGATCAGTGCGAAATCCTGATCGACATGGGCCGCGAGCTTCCCGACATGCCAACCGAGCTGAAATCCGAGCAAACCAAAGTCCACGGCTGCCAAAGCAACGTCTGGATGGTCGCCTCGGTTTCGGAAGACGAATCCAGAACGATCGAGCTGATCGCCGACAGCGACGCCATGATCGTCCGCGGCCTGCTAACGGTCATCATGATGGTTTACTCTGGCCGAACCGCTCAGGAAATCCACGACACAGATATCAAAGCCATCTTCAGCCGATTGGGCCTCGACCGACACCTCAGCACCGCTCGCAAGAATGGCCTCGGCGGCATGGTCAACCGAGTTCAGACAATCGCCAGAGATGCCCTCGCCGCGAGCTGAAACCGGCAGCACACCTCGGCTAGTAGTTGCTCACCAAAATGAACGACACATCCTCCGCGCCGCCGATCGAAACGTCATTTGACGTCAACGCTGTTCGTCGCGACTTCCCAATCCTGAACCGGCCGCTCGAAGACGGACGACACCGGAAGGGAATGCCACCCGTTTTCCTCGACAGCGCAGCCAGCGCGCAAAAGCCAGTCTGCGTCATCGAGAAGGAGCGCGAAGTTGAGGAACAGTACTTCGCCAACGCTTACCGAGGCGTCTACTACTTCGGCGCACGCATCGACGAAGAACTCGAAGCATCGCGCGAGCGCGTCGGGCAACTCCTTAACGCCGAATCGAGCAGCGAGATCGCGTTTACGTCCGGCACAACCATGTCCATCAACATTGTCGCTCGCGCGTGGGGAGCAAAGTTTCTGAACCCGGGCGACGAAGTTCTCATCACGGACATGGAGCATCACGCCAACATCGTTCCCTGGCAGATGATTTGCCAGGAACGTGGAGCGACACTCCGCTGGCTGCCACTCACCGATGACCTGCGGCTCGACCTTTCGCAACTCGATGAGTATCTCTCGCCGAAGACCAAACTCGTTGCCGTGACATCGATGTCCAACGTGCTGGGCACGATCAACCCGGTTCACGAAGTCGCCAGAAAGGCCCACGCCGTTGGAGCGAAGATTCTTGTCGACGCCGCACAGTCGACACCACACGGACCAATCGATGTTCGAACGGCTGACGGCGGCGAGATCGACTTTCTGGCTCTTTCCGGACATAAACTTTTCGGCCCAACGGGAATCGGAGTTCTCTACGGCCGCGAAGAACTATTACGAGAGATGAACCCATTCCTCGGCGGCGGCCACATGATCAGCCGAGTCTTCAAAGACCATTCCGACTGGGCCGACCCACCCGCAAAATTCGAAGCCGGCACGATCCCCATCGTCCAGGCCATCGCGATGGGCTCAGCGATCGACTACGTCGAGCAGCTCGGTTTTGAAAACATCCACCGATACGAAGCCACCCTGCTCCGCTACGCGCACGAGAAGCTTGAAGCGATCCCCGGCCTGAAGATTTACGGGCCATCCTGCGAATTCAAAGGACCAATCGTCAGTTTCACAATCGATGGAGTCTCTGCCGAAGACCTCGCCAACCTGCTGGATATCAAAGGCGTCTTCGTCCGGCACGGTCACCATTGCACGATGCCGCTGCACGACAAACTCGGTGTCACCGCTTCCGTCCGAGCCAGCTTCGCGATGTACAACACTCATGCAGAAGTTGACCGACTCGTCGAAGCCATCAACTTCGCACTGGAACGACTTTCGTAAGTCAGACGACGTCTAACGTCGGACCATCGATCGCCGACTCCTTCAGCCGAAGCTGACCGCAAGCCGCGTCGATATCGGCGCCTTTCCGCTTGCGGACGGTCGCCGCGACTCCCCGTTCCTCAAGAATCGAGACGAACTCCGAGGTTCGAGACGCCGACGGCTCGTCGAATTCCAGAGTCTCAACACGGTTCATCGGAATCAGATTCACATGAGCATTCCGAGACTTGAGCAACCCCGCCAGCTCATGCGCATGGTCCGGCTGATCGTTCAAACCACCGAGCAACACGTACTCAAACGTGACGCGCCGCCCGGTTGTCTCAAAGTACTCGTCGGTCGCCTCGAGGATCGCTTCGATCCCAATCTTATCGTTAACCGGCACAAGCTCATCTCGCAGCTCGTCATTCGCCGCGTGTAATGAAACAGCCAGATTGAACGGTTTGCCGACCGCCGCCAGCTCACGAATCTTTGCCGGCAAACCGACCGTCGAAATCGTGATCCGGCGTGGGCTCATTCCAAGCCCGTTCGAATCCGTCACGTCGTCCAGGACCGGCAGCAGCGTCGGCAGATTCTGCAACGGTTCGCCAATCCCCATAACAACGATATTGGTGAGTCGCTCTTCGGAATCAAGTAATCGATCGAGCCGTAGAATCTGCTCAAGAATTTCCTCGCGTTCCAGGTTCCGTTTCAATCCAAGCATCCCGCTCGCGCAGAAAACGCACCCCATCGCGCAACCAACCTGAGTACTGATGCAAATCGTCCGCCGATCCGGCTCGCGCATCAGCACACACTCGACCGTGTCGCCACCTGGCATTTTGAGCAACAGCTTCTCAGTCAGGTCAGTCGCAATCTGATGAGCAACAACCTCGGCCGAAAACAGAGTGAACGACTCATTCAGTTTTTTCCGAAGCGTCTTCGACAGATCGAGCATCTCGTCAAACGACTGCGCCCGATTCTCGAATAACCACCGCCGAATTTGATCCGCGCGGAACCTCTTCTCACCATTCTCAAGGCACCATGCCTCAATCTCTTCGTGAGTCAGTGAGAGTATCGCGCGAGACACGTACAAAGCCTTCTATCAAACTACGCAGAGTCTGCTGAACCGATCAGAATGAATTCGCGATCTCATCGGGCACGCGAGTCAGGTCGGCAAATTTCATCGACTCGCTGATCCATGCCAACGTGACCTGCCCTGTCGGACCACTTCGATTCTTGGCGATGATCAAGTCTGCTTCGCCTGGTCGATCTTCGGGATCGTAAGCCGCCGGCCGGTGAAGAAACATCACGACGTCAGCGTCCTGTTCGATCGAACCACTTTCCCGCAGGTCAGCCAACCGTGGCCGTTTGTCTTCACGAAGTTCAACACCTCGGTTCAACTGAGCCAGGGCAATGACGGGAGCTTCGACTTCTTTACACAGGAACTTCAGACGCCGACTGATAAGTGCAATCTGTTGCTCACGAGGAGCAGATTTATCTTCCGGCTCGATGAGCTGCAGATAGTCAATAATGATGACACCTAGTCCCCAGCGACGTTTGATTCGACGGGAGATAGCACCAATCTGAGCCATCGTTCGGCCTGGCATGTCATCGATGAAAATCTTCAACTCGCTGAGTTCCTGCGAGGCGACCATCAGCTGATCCTGCTCAACTTCGTCCAGGTCGCCTGCCCTCAGACGATGCCCGTTCACTCTCGCACGAATGCAGAGCAAACGCTCGGCGAGTTCGAGCTTCGACTGCTCGAGACTAAAGAGTAAAACTGAAGCGCCCGACTCCGCCGCGCCTTCGGCGATGTTACAGACCAATGCCGTTTTGCCCATACTCGGACGAGCCGCCAAAATGGTGAGTTCCGTTGGTTGCAGCCCGTTCATCTGCTTATCCAGATCGGCGAAGCCCGTCGTCAATCCCGTGACATCACCGGTCTGTTCGAGGCGTTCGTTTATTCGATCGAAGGCGTCGATCAGGATGTCATGAAGGTTCATCTTCTCGACATGTTCCTGCTGTTCAAGAATCGAGAAGATTCGCTGCTCCGCACTCGCCAGAACGTCTTCGGTATCTTTGCTGCCCTCGTAAACTTCGCCGAGGATTTCGTTGCAGGAAGTCGCCAGCGTCCGCTGAATCCAACGGTCGCGGACGATGTCTGCGTAGTAGCGCGCGTGAGCCGCGTTCGGCACCGCTTCCAGCACCTGGATCAGATACTGGTCGCCTCCGACCACTTCCATGTCACCGTTGCGTGTCAGCTCTTCGCTTAACGTAACGGCGTCGCCTTTGACGCCTCGCTCATGCAGACGCATCACCGCTTCAAAAATGCGTTGGTTCGCTTCACTGTAAAAGTGATCGGGGCGCAAGACTTCGACGACATCATCGAGCGCCTCGGCCGAAAGCAAAATGCTGCCCAGCACGCCCTGCTCCGCTTCGAGATTCTGCGGAGGCAATCTGCCGGCAAATGATTCGCGAGGAGTTCGTCTCTGATCCATGTCAATCCGTTTCTGAGAGAGAACCGCGGGGCGCTGAATCGGAACACGTCAGCCAATGAGCATCTTCAAGTGCGACGAGACTGTGAGTTTTTCGCAGGCTGTGACCAGCGGAGCGAATTCGAAATCTGGTGTGCCGGCGCGGGCAACCATCGGAGTCCGTAGCCGTCAGAATTGCTCTCAGATCTCCGCGCCGGCAAACCGCAATTTCCGTTCAGCCCGCTGGTCACACCCTACAATCAAAAAACTCACAACTTCGGCGAGTCCGACTCGTCCAGAAAACTGAACGAAAACAGCCCGACCACCAAGCAAGTGGTCGGGCTGGGATTCTATAAGACTTCAATCAGCTTCACACGGTCGCGGAAGCCAGTTCGTCAACTATTCGACGGCACCGGCTTTCGGAACAACCCAGACCTTGACTTCGGAATCAACTTCCGGATCAAGCTGCACTTTAACAGTGTACATGCCTGTTTCCTTCAGCGGTCCCTCAAGTCGAACCTGGCTGGCTTCAATCAGGAAGTTAGCAGCCTTCAACTGAGCACTGATGTCCGCAGCCAGGATTGAGCCGTACAGATGGCCTTCCTTGTTGGCATGAGCTTCCAGAGTAACGCTGTATTTGCCGACGCTTTCGGCAAGATCACGAAGACTCTTGACCTGATTTTTACGAGCAGCTGCCTGAGCTTTCTTGTGGTCTTCGACGGCAGCCTTGTTCTCGTCCGTCGCGATCGTGGCCAGTCCCTGCGGAACAAGATAGTTCCGAGCGAATCCAGCTCGAACGCGAACAATGTCACCCTGAGCACCTACATTCGGAACGGACTCAGCCAGCAGCAGCTCCGACATTCGTCGTCGAGTGCCAGGGATCGCTTTGATTCGGTTTTTCCTGAGCATGTCTCTTACACTTCTTATCTGAATGAAATGTCTCTGTTTGTCTGAAGCGTTGAATCCTGCTTTGCAGGAACCGTTCAGCGGCGTGGCCGTCCAGTGGCCCACACCATCTCAAACATCAGAATGGTACATCGTCGTCCGGAGGAGCACTTCCGCCGCCTGTTTCAAATCCGCCTCCGGCAGGCGCCCCCGGTGTCTCTGCTGCGGGTGCGGCATTCGCAGCTGGTGCTCCACCACCTCCGGCATTCGCACCAGCATTGAAATTCTGACCGCCTCCACTCCGTTGCGGAGCACCGTCTCCTCGCCCCGGAAGCATCGTCATATTCTCACCGACCACTCGCAACTTACTGCGTTTCTGGCCGGTCTCTTTATCATCCCACTGGTCAAGTTGAAGACGTCCTTCGATCAGAACGCCTCGGCCCTTACCCAAATATTCGCCTGCGACTTCTGCTTGACGTCCCCAGAGGGTTACGTCGACAAAAGTCACTTCTTCCTTCTTCTGATTTGTTTGCTTGTCGAACCAAGTCCGGTTTACCGCCAAACCAATTTCCGAAACTGCAGTCCCGGAAGGTGTGTATCGAACCTCTGGATCGCGAGTCAAATTTCCCATCAGGATGACTTTATTGAAACTAGCCATTCTGTGTGATCCTCCAGTAGTTCAGTTCGGCGACTCCGACACCCGATTACCGACAAGCCAGTAGCAGACTACTCAGCGGCAGCCGTTTCAACTTCCGCTTCGCCATCAGTTGTCGCCGCTTCAGCAGGCTTTTCGCTTGGATCGTCAGCTTTCGCAGGCTTTGCGCTTGGAGCATCAGGGTCGACCGGATCGACCGCTCGAAATGCTTCACCGCCGACCATCTCGACCATCTGATCATACAGACCTTTGTCATGGCTCAGGACAAGATGCCGCAGCACGTTGTCGTTGAGCTTCACAATGCCATTGATCTCGTTCACCGCTCGACTTTCGGCAGTGAAGAACGCCAGATAGTACAGGCCTTTACGATGTCCGTTGATCGGGTACGCCAGCTTCGAATCCTGCCACGGACGATGTGTCGAGACCGTTCCGCCGACCTTTTCGATGATTCCAGTAACCTCTGCAGCGGCAGCATCCGGGTTTGCACCGAACCGTCCGCTGTCGAGGATGAACATTCCTTCGTAGTGATTGATCGCCAAAACTCTACCCCTGTCAATGCGACACGCCAGCAAACGCCAGATCGTGTCAGTTCGAATTCTCGCCAGCAGATTCCCGCCCGGATGGGGTTGTGGGCGAATCACCTTCCAATGGCGATTCGTCCGAGCCACTCTGCTGAGCATTCCCTTTGTTGTTTCGTTGCTTCTTTGGCTTCGGGTCTTTGGATGGGTTGAGTAGGTTCATCGCCTTCTCAATCCCGTCCTTAACCCAGTGCTCCAGCCCGTCGGCAGCTTCCTGAACACAGACATCGACAAGCTGCCGATCAGCATCCGAAAACCGCTGCAGGACATAGTCGCTGGCAGCCATTCGCCCCGGAGGACGACCTACTCCCACTCTCAGTCGTGAAATCTTATCCGTACCCAAATGCCGAATTGTGTCAGCCAGCCCCTTTTGACCGCCTGCAGAACCCGATGCACGAATGCGCATCCGACCGACATCCAGATTCATATCGTCGACCACCACCATCACGTCGTCGTGGTCGATTTTGAAAAAGTCAACGCACTGCCGAACGCTCTTGCCACTCGCATTCATATAAGTCTGCGGAGCAAGCAGAACGACCTTCTCGCCATTGATCGAATGATCCGTTACCAGACCGTCGAACTGCGACTTCGCCGCAGGAAAAAAGTGTCGATCCGCAAAAGCATTCAGTATTTCGAACCCGATATTGTGTCGAGTTCTATTATATCGAGGACCTGGATTTCCGAGCCCTACGATCAGCTTCATGATCTAACCCATCGCAAAGAACAGCAGACTACTCTCCGCCATCTTCGTCGTCTGCACTCCGACCAATAACTTCCGGCTCGACCGCAGCTCCGATGTCTTCCTGAACAATTTCAACATCCTGAGCTTCTGAAACCCGCAGGACAACCGTCTCACTTGGAAGAACGCTCGTCAGGTCTGCGTCGAATGAAAGGTCAGCGATCGTTACTTCGTCGCCAATCTTCAACGACCCGATCCGAACTTCAACCTTTTCAGGGATGTTGTAAACCGGGCAGTTAACGCTGATTTCGTGCAGCACGTGATCAAGCACGCCTTCGTTCACGGTGCCGCGTGTGGCGATCGGAATTTCGACGTCGACACGAGCCTGAGGATCGACACGCTGAAAGTCCGCATGCAGGATGTGCAACAGGAACGTGTCCCACTGCACCTCTTTAACCAGCACTTTTTGTTCGGTTCCATCGACCACCAGATCGCAAACCTGCGAACCGGAGACGATAAATGGCTTCAGGACGTCGCCAGAAATGGTCAAACTGACACTTTCCTGACCAAGTCCACACAGATTCACTGGAACTTTGCCATCGCACCGCAACCGCCGTGAGTGAGCCGTTCCTGTTTGAGTCCGCTTTTCAGCAACAAGTTTACCGTCGTCTGACATTGTAATGCTCGATCATCTTATCAGTTAAGCACTTATGTAATTTGCCGAGTGCGTCCAATGCACATTCGACGCAGAGATTCTCATCCGAGTCCGACCAAAGATGGGACCAGAGAAGCGGGGAAGATACCGGCGGCCTCAACGATCTTCAACCGATTGGCTGCGAATGACTTTTGACGATCACCGACGTGCCGGATTGACGGGACTTTGCCCGAAATCACAGACGACTGACGCGACGAAGATCTCCAACCGACTCACCGCTTCCGCGGCAAAGCAATCGGAGCCCCGGTCTTGCGAGGAGGCCGTGCCGGTTCTGGCAGAGAATCATCGCCCGTTGATATCGGACCGACTGACGGCGTCTGGACACCCAAAGATGGTTGCGTTTTCTCAATCGGAGCAAACCCGGAAAAGCGACCTCCGTCCAATTCATCGACTCCAACGGCAATTGGATTCGGCAGGTCCGCCGCGCCGCTCGCCGTCTTCGTCCAGTTTCGCAGTGCTGAAAGAAGCTGCTGAATTTGCTCATGAACGTCCTGCGACTGCCTGATCACCAGCGCGCCGGTGGGTAAATTCGCCGCGACCGAGCCGTTGCCGCCAGACTCCTGCCACGAATCCGGCTCGACGACCGTCGTGATCAACGTAATGCGTTCATCGAAGCCGGCCTGACCATCTGACCCCTGGTCAACGAACTCCGCAACACGATACGCCACAACGGTCTGCCGGCCTTCCGCACGCTGCTTGCTCGTCACTTTCAAAACTTCATCTTCGATCAGAATTGCAAGATTGTGCTCGGTCAGCAGTAGCTTCAGCACCGACCGCAGACTGACACCGGCAACGCGTATCGATACTCTGGCATTCGTCGAGACGCCCTCTTCTTCAAGTGCCCGCGTGTCGACAGCGATGTTGACTCCTGCGGTTTCGTGAAGCTGCCTGATAGCGTCCAAAAGCGTC
>JBLFXD010000111.1:0-11785 GCA_047611045.1 Planctomycetaceae bacterium
TCGGAAAGCTGTCGTCGAGCGAGCGGGACTGGCGACAGCTCGTCGCCGAAGTCCGCAGTAACAACGAACATCGCCGATGGCGAGGGGCGACCGGTCTCGCACAAATGTTGCGGTCTGATGTCGAACTCGCTGAATCGGGAAACCAGCTTTCGACCAACCCTCAAATTGCCAAAGAGCTCGCAACACTGCTGGTCGAACTGCTGAACGAACCGGCCCAGGACGAAGAACTGACCAGCCAGCAATCGTTTCTGGCGAGGACACTCGGCTGGCTGGACTCGCTGGAAGATTCCGTGCCGGCACTCATCCAGGCAACCGACGAGAAACACGAAACCATCGTCCGGTCAGACGCGCTGCGGTCGATTGCTCTGATCGCTGGCCGCGCGAAGGACAACGAAAAACCGCTCGACCGACCTGAAGTCACGGATCGACTACTTGAGGTGTCACAGGATTCGGACCCGCTGATTCGTCAGGTGTGTGCATTCACGCTGGGGCTGATTCCAGGAGACCGAGTCGACCAGCGATTGCGAGTCCTGGCGGAAGACCGCGACGCGAACACTCGCATCAATGCGGCGATGGCAATGTCTCGTCGCGGAATGCCGGAAGCTTTCGATGCGTTGCTCGAACTCCTGACATCGGCGAATGAACCAGTCAATCCGGCCACGATGGAAGGCGGCACGGAAGTCGAGAAAAAGATACGGGCACGCAGCCAGGAAAACATGAATCAGGTTGTGCTCGGCAACGCCCTCACGGCTCTGAGAGACCTTGCTGGGGCCATCACGGACGAACAACGCTCACAGGCAATCGCGATCTGCAAACCGCTGTCCGAAGACGCGTCGAACATCAAGATCCGCATCGAAGCCGGAACCACTCTGAGAGCACTTTCTGTCGAAGAGTAACAAACCATGAAGAAGGAAATCGCCGGAGTTCTCCCGGTCTTTCAAACTCCGTTTCACGCGGACGAGTCCATCGACTTCGCGACTCTGGATCGGGAAATCGATTGGATATTCGAAAACGGCGCCGACGGCGTCGTGATGGCGATGGTTTCCGAGACGCTGCGACTTTCGACCGATGAGCGACGACAGGTGGCTGCTCACGTCTGCGAAAAGGTTGGCGAGCGTGGAGTGACGATCATCAGCGTCGGCTCAGAAAGTACGCACACGTCCGTCGCTTTGGCTCGCGATGCCGAAGCCGTCGGGGCTGATGCCTTAATGGCCATTCCGCCTGTCGCGACTGCAGCCACCGAGGAAGAATTGGCTGGGTACTTCGAGCAGATTATCAAAGCCACATCGATCCCGCTGATCGTTCAGGACGCGAGCGGCTATGTCGGCAAGCCAATGAGGATCCGCCTGCAGGCAGCGATGCTCGATCAGTTTCCCGACCGGGTTCTCTACAAACCAGAAGCGGAACCCGTCGTCGGTCGCCTGCGTGAACTACTTCGAGAAACCGCCGGAAAGGCCAAAGTCTTCGAAGGCAGCGGCGGCATGCATCTTCGAGAAGCATTTCCACACGGCATCGCCGGAACTATGCCCGGCGCCGATCTTACGCCAGCCGTGAGCAAACTCTGGGCAGCACTTCGGGCAGCAGATTTCGAACAAGCGGATCGGATTTCAGACGCACTCACAAGCTTAGTAAGCCTGCAAACGAGCCTCGACGCGTACCTCGCCGTGGAAAAACATCTGCTCTGCCGACAGGGCGTCTTTAAGAACTCGGTGATCCGCGGCCCCGTCGCCTTTCAGCTGGATGACGACCTGAAATCGACCGTCGATCGACTGTTCGACGATTTGTGTGAAGTGGTCAGCAGCGTCTGAACCGCAGGGTGTAACAAGCGGAGCAAATGGCCCTACTGGTGTGCCGGCGAGGGCAACCGTTGTGTTTCGCAGCCATCTAGATTGTCGGTAGATCTCCGCGCCGGCACACCGCGATTCAGGTTCAGCCCGCTGGTCACACCCTACAAACTCCAAGAATCACCTCTCCCCCTTGGGGGAGAGGTCGCGGTCTCAGCCGCGGGTGAGGGGGACTTGCCTGTTCGCGAATCAGACCGTCGCATGCTTCAGAAACTGAAACCCTCACCCGGCCCTGAGAGGCCGACCTCTCCCGCAAGCGGGAGAGGTGACAGTTTCCGGAACGCTCAAAGAGTCCAACTAACTCGCCGGCCCTTTGGCGATCTTCTTCAGAACCTCGACACCGCGTTCGAGCGTCGAATTCTCTGCCGCATAGGAAATTCGGAAGTGGGTGTCCTGGTCACTGAAGACGTTGCCGGGAATTACCAGAAGGTTGTGGTCGATTGCCGCTTTGACGAATTCTGTCGCCGTGCCCCACGGCGCTTTCACGAAGAGGTAGAACGCGCCGTTGGCTCCGGCGATTTCGTAGTCGTTCGACAGCTCTCGAACCATGAAGTCACGTTTCTCACGATACTCGTCGACTCGCCCGCTGATGTCGTAGTCGGCTGCGGTGAGCGCTGCCCACTGCATGGGATGAGGCGCGCAGACAAAGGTAAACTGCTGGAGTTTGATCATCTGCTGCATGACGTGAGCGGGTCCGTGAACAACGCCGAGTCGCCAGCCAGTCATTGAGTGTGACTTGCTGAAGCCGTCGATCACGATCGTGTCCTCGTTCCATTTTGCCGGGCTGACGAAGTCTCCGTCGTAACAGAACGAGCGGTAAATCTCGTCGCTAAGCAAGGCGACATCTTTCTCTTTGGCCAGTTCGGCCAGCGCTTGCATTTTCTCTGCGCTGGCGACTGTGCCGGTCGGGTTCGACGGGCTGTTAAAAAGTATCAACTTCGTCCGATCGGTAATCGCGTTCCGGACTTTTTCGACATCGATCTTAAAGTCGGGATAAGTATCGATCAGCACGACCTTGCCACCCGACATCGCTACCAGGTGCTTGTACATGACGAAGTACGGATCGAAGACGATGACTTCGTCGCCCGGGTTGACCAGCGCGGACAGCGTCAACATCAGCGCGCCGCTCGTTCCGCTCGTGACAAACAACTGGCGGTCCGGATGACCGTACTCGGCAGTAACGCGAGCTTCCATCTTTTCCCGCAACGGAGCGATGCCCTGACTCTGGCTGTAAGCGTTTTTTCCGTCGCGGACCGCTTCGAACAGTGACTCTTTGATTTCGTCCGGCGTGTCGAAATGCGGCTGCCCGATGCTCAGGTTGATCGGATCGGTCATCTTCGCGGCAAGGTCAAACACCTTGCGAATGCCGGATGCGTCAATGTTGTGCATCCGGTCGGCAATCCATCGTTCACTCATGGGAGAATCCGGTTGAAATCTGGAGAGGTTGAGGCTGGTTGAAAATCTCATTGACCATTCGAAACGACGGACGGAATTCAGCGAAGCGCGACAGTTTAACGAAGCTCGACGAGAGACCAATTGAACGGCCTTCGGGTTCGTATTCGTATCAAGTCAGCCGAAAGTCGCCGAAGTCCGAACCGGTTTGACCCAGTTGCTGTCCACGCGGCAACGAAACCCGCCCTCCTCTGGTGCCGATTATGGAATCAACGGTCCTCTCCCCCTACACTCGCAGCGTCGCCAGCGATGACTCGGCGACAATTAAAGGTGTGCAGACGCTGGCTTCGCACCGCTCACAGAAGAAGACCGAGGTAAACAAACTCTTGGCTGAGCCGAAACGCGAAAAACTGAAAGTCAAAAATCAAAAGGCCGTTCTGGCGGCCGTGGTTCTTGAAGATTCCGAACTAAGTACCAGCGAAGACCCGCTCGAAGAGTTGCGAGGACTCGTCGAAACCGCCGGCGTTCAGGTCGTCGGTCAGCTCATCCAGAAACGCCGAATGCCCGATACGGCGACTCTGATGGGCAAGGGGAAGGTCGAAGAGCTGAAGATGCTTGCCAATTCGCTCGGAGCGGAGCTGGTCGTCTTCGACAATAATCTCAGCCCGAGTCAGGGTCGTAACTTGGAGCGGGAACTCGACATGGTCCTTGTCGACCGCAGCGAAGTCATCCTCGACATCTTCGCCAGCCGGGCACGCACTTACGAAGCCAAGCTGCAGGTCGAACTTGCTCAGCTGCTTTACTTCCAGCCTCGTTTGAAGCGGCTGTGGACTCACCTTGAGCGAATCGAAGGTGGTGTCGGAGCCGGTCGTGGTCCGGGTGAAAAGCAGCTCGAAACCGACAAGCGTCTGGTCGATAAGCGAATCACCGAACTGCGCCGGAAACTTTCGAGCGTCGAGAAACACCGCGGCCGCATGGTTCATCAGCGGCACGACCACATGACGGTTTCGCTGGTTGGGTACACCAACGCCGGCAAGAGCACGTTGATGAACGCTCTGACCGGAGCCGACGTTTACGCCGCCGATCAGCTCTTCGCGACGCTCGATACTCGAACCAGAAAATGGACACTCCCGTCGTGGGGCGACGTCCTGCTCAGCGATACTGTCGGCTTTGTCCGGGATCTTCCGCATCACCTGGTGGCAAGTTTTCGGTCGACGCTGGAAGAAGCTCGTTACGCGGACCTTCTACTGCACGTTGTCGACGCCAGCCACCCGCAGGCTCAGCAGCAGATCGACACGGTCAACAGCGTGTTGGACGAGCTGGGAGTTTCACACGAGAACATGCTGCTCGTGCTTAACAAGTGCGACGCGATGGATGACCGATCGATCGTCGACGTTCTGCGAGTGAAATTCGAAAATGCGGTGACCGTCAGCGCGGCAACGGGCGAAGGAATTGACAGACTGTGTGCTGCCGTCACATCACGCTTGGGCGAAGGAGCCGTTGAACTGAAGATCGACGGTCACGTTGGCGACGGTCGGCTGCACCACTTCGTCAATCAACACGCTGAAATCAGCGCGACAACTTACGACGATGAACAGGTGACGTTTCACTGTCGATTGTCCAGGCAATTGCTTTATCGTCTGGACGAGTTTCAGGTCAGTATCGAACGAATTGAAACTGACGAACCGGTGGCGAGTATCGAGACAGACGTCTCAACGGCTGCCGAATAACCTTCGTTGATCAATCTGGAGATAGAGCGTTGCGACGAATTGCTGTCATCGGTTTGGGACGGTTTGGAATGGCACTGGCCAGAAACCTTGCGCGTCTGGGTGCTCAGGTCATCGCCGTCGACCGAAACATGCAGCTTGTCAACGAAATCAAGGATGACGTTGATCTTGCCGTGCGACTGGACTCGAACGATCGCGACGCGCTGGACGCTCAGGACATCGACAAGGTCGACGTCTGCGTTGTGTCGATTGGTGAAAACTTTGAAGCCTCCCTGCTGACGACCGTCATCCTTCGAAAGCTGGGCGTCCCGAGGATCATCTGCCGCGCACAGACTTCGTTTCATGCTGAAATATTCCGGCAGATCGGAGCGGACGAAGTCATTCAGCCGGAAACCAGCGCCGGCGAACAAATGGCTCGGCGACTGGCTAATCCTAGACTGACCGACGTCATCGACCTGGCCGAAGGCTATTCGATGGTCGAAACCGAAGCTCCACAATCCTGGTGGGGAATTGGCCTGAAGGATCTTGAGCTTCGCACGAAGTTCGACGTCAACCTGGTCGCGATCAAGCGTCAGACTGCTGCCCCCACCGCAGAAGAAGGCGACGGCGAAGCGGCCGCAGCGGCGACTTCCGAAATCATCAGCGTCCCCCGACCTGACGATCTCATTCAGGAGGGCGACCTGCTGATGCTGGTCGGTTCGCACGACGCCATCGACAAGCTGCCTCGCGAGTAGCGTCCAACAGCCCGCCTGAATCAATCCCGCAACCAATCCTTCGAAGAGTAATCACGACCGGAACGACTCCATGCACGTGGCCCATGTGATTACCCGGATGATTATCGGCGGGGCCCAGCAGAACACGCTTTTCACGTGCGAAGATCAGCACCGCGATTTCGACGACGAAGTCACTCTGATCACCGGCCCGGCGATCGGTCCTGAAGGCACGCTGATGGACCGTGCTCACGAAGCAGGCTTTCGGATCGTCGAAATTCCCGAGCTGCGACGGAGCATTCACCCGTGGCGCGACTGGTCGAGTTATCGGCGTCTGGTTTCGGTGCTGCGAGATTTGAAACCGGACGTCGTCCACACGCACAGCTCAAAGGCCGGAATCATTGGCCGAAAGGCGGCAGCAGCAGCGAACGTCCCGGTCGTCCACACGATTCACGGCGCATCGTTCCATCGCGGCCAGTCAGCCTTGGCGTCGGGCGTGTATCGGTGTCTCGAACGCTGGGCTGCTTGCCGAACGGACGCGTTCATCAGTGTCTGCGACTCGTTGACGGACCAGTACGTGGCAGCCGGTATCGCGCCGCGCGATCGATTTACCACTGTCTACAGCGGGATGGATGTCGATCCGTTCTTGCATCCACCTCGCGCACGTAACGAAGTCCGGCAGCAACTCGGCCTGAAACCAGAGCATGTTGCGGTCGCGAAAGTCGCGAGACTGTTTCACCTCAAAGGGCACAAGTTTCTGATCGAGGCGGCTCGGCGAATTGTCGATCGATCTCCGAACGTTCGTTTCGTTTTGATCGGTGACGGCATTCTGCGAGCAGACTTCGAACAACGGATTTCACAACTCGGACTGTCCGATCACTTTATTCTGACTGGACTGGTTCCCCCGGAGCAGATTCCTGAGCTGATCAACGCGGCGGACATCGTCGCCCACACCAGCGAGTGGGAAGGCCTCGCCCGAGTTCTTCCACAAGGCTTGATCGCCGGCAAGCCGGTCGTCAGCTATGACGTTGACGGTGCTAGGGAAGTCGTCATTCCTGGCGAAACCGGTTACCTGTTGCCGGTCGAGGAAATCGCTGGAGTGGCTGATGCCATCTGCGAACTCGCCGAATCCGCAGAACTCAGGGATCGACTCGGCATGAACGGTCGAGAACGATTCACCGAAATCTTCCGCCACCAGACGATGACCACTCAGATTCGCGAGGTCTACGAGCGGGTTTTGGGAAACCGTTAATCAATCGTGGTCGGGCGAGTGAGCGTTGATGAATTCATCTCGCTCAGGAATACTGACGTCTGCTTGGTCACGTCGGCAAGCGAGCACGTGATGACAACTCGGACGGTCTGTCCGGCCCAGCGTTGCAGACTGCTCTGAATCGGCGTCCAACCCGACGGCGCAGTTTCATCGCTGACAACGGTACTGTGAATCTGCTGGCCGTCGACGTCGACCGCCAGATTCCACGACTGCCCGGGATTTGTACCGGCTTTGAAACGGAAACTCTGGTCGCCGGTCGAAGGCACATAGACATCTCGTACAAAGCGGATTGCTCCAATTGGCGTATCCGCCAAAGCCTGTTGCTGCTCAGGCGTGGCTCGAACTGGAGCAAGCCGCAATTCCAGCGCAGCTTTCTGACCGCGATGCTCGTCGCGTTTCCCCATTCCGCCGGGTTGAGCGGGAGCGATCATCAGCCACCCCGGACAGATCGCATCGATTCCGTTTCGACTATCCTGCTGAGTCAAGGTGGCGACAAGATTCGGGCGGCCCAGGTAATTGTCAGGAAACTTCGACGCGAGGAACTCAGGGTGCCACGCCGCCAGCAACTCCTGGTCAATCGGCAATGTGAGTTTCTGCGTGGGCTCAGGCACGAGTTCGACGATGTCGCGATTTCCTTCCTTCCGATTCTTTCCAGAGAATGCAAAGAACTTGTCCTTCGTAATCAGCAGCGGTCCGAATCGCGATTCGCGATCCCTCAGCGTATCCAAACGCTGCCTCGCGAATTCCTGACCGGTTCCCGCATCAATCCAAACGAGAGTTGGGATCGGAGTGTTCAATCGCCCCTCCTGATTCGGCACGTGTCGCACGGCCAGAATGCAGGTTTTGTACGGTCGATCGGCATCTTCCGGCTTTCTTTCAACGGCTTCGTCAAGTGGGCCAACCGCGACTCCGTCAAGCAGGTCTGCCGCGGAGTAAAGCCACCGAGTCTCTCCAGTTTCGACGGAAATCGACTTCAGTCCTTCTCGCGTTTCAACAAGCAGCATCTTTTCATTGTGCGAAATGATCCGGCGGAGTTCGGGTTCGGGATGCTGCCAGAGGACACGCCCCGTCCGGGTGTCGAGACAGTCGATTGTCGGACTTTCCGGCTGACCAACGATCAGCCGATTCTCGTCAATGATCGGTGCCGACCACGAACGGGCATACCTGTACCGGCTATCAAGATTCGTCGGAGTCCATTCGCGACGCCTGACCCAAAGAGTCTGCCCTTGGGCATCGCAACAGGCGACGGCACCAGCCGTGCTGATAAAGACATTCGGATCCTGAACGGCCACCTGGCAGACCAATGAAGAATTCTGCCACGCATCAAACAGCTTCAGCACGGGGACTGCCGACAGGATCGCTCCTGTATCGCGATGCACCGTCAGAAGGTTCAAAACAGTTGGACCAATCGTCGATTGATTCGTCGACAGAATCTGCAGGTGTCCACGCAGCAGAAACGGATCGCTGACAAGCAATTGGTCATACGGCTGCTTCCATCGAATGTTGCCGTCGGATACCTGACAACAAACAAGTTCGGTCCCTTTCTTCGTCAGCCGACGACAGAACAAGGCGTCGCCAGAGACAAGCGGCCGCATCGCCAGCATCGGCGAGTGATGTGCCGCTCCGTGATCGCCTCCCAACTGCTGATTCCACAATGTGCTGCAGTTGGTCAGGTCGAGACACCTGATCTGAAATCGATTGTTCAAAAACGCTCGATCGCCGACGATCGACCAGGCAAGCTGACGGGAGACCCAGTCCGTGTCAGCCGGTGCGGATTGGCCAACGTGCTCGCCGAGATCGCCTTCCCAGCGACTTCGATTTTCCATTCTTTGAGAAACCGGTAACGGAATGCGAGGTGTGTTGAAGCGACCGTCGGGAGCGGCTGACGACTGCGGCGGAGAAGCGCCGGCCGAACTCTGCTGTAACTGCGCGTCTGAAATTTCCTTGACGAGAGCTGTGAACTGCTGCGGCGACAGCTGCTGACTCCCCAGACTCACTGGCCGAGTCTCGGGCTTCACCGGACCTTCCAGCGTGTTTACACCAAGTAACGCGGCCACAATCTGCAACCGAGTTATTGCCGAAGCCGCCTCGCTGGTTTCAATCAGCGAGTTCTTCTTAAATCCAGCGATCGCCCGCTCGAAATAGCTGCGAGCCTGAGCGAAGTCACCTGCTGACATCGCTCGATCACCGAGCCACAAGTCGCTTTCGGCGGCGGCGGGAGTTCCGAAAAACTGAATCGTCGCCGCTTCGACCTGCCGGTAGTCTCCGTTTTCAATCGCCTGCCGAACTCGCAATCGGCCGATGGCTCCGAACCGTTCATTCATCTGCTGCCGCAACTGCGGGTGACGATCCATCGCCATCGCGATTGCATTCGGAAACGAAACCAGTAACTGACCATCCTGCGAATCTGGCAACAGCCCGATCATATTGGCCGCCCCCACGGACGAGATGACCTGGCACGCGTCCTTAAACGCGTCGCCGTCGACAGCGGCCTGAAATTCAGCCATCACGTTGTACGCTTCCTTGCTCACCGGCTGAGCAAGCGGATGCCGTTCGGGAGTCAGCGTTGTCTTCCACCGCCGAGGCAGTGCCAATCGTGCGGTTTGGACTTCAGAGTCGACCCCGTCGTGAGATCGCAACTCTGCCCAGGCAAGTGTTGGATAAATCGGGTCAACCTGTGACCACCAGTCACGACTGGGATGAGCGTTCGAATTCCAGAAAACAATATTGTCAATCAGCCGCAGTGCTCGCTCGTGCTGGTTCGACTGCAGAAGCGCGATGATCTCCAACCGTGCGGCGGCCTGAGCTGTTAGCGCCGACGCCTGATGTGTCTGCATTGGTAGACTCAACAACGCCGAGGCAGTTTCACTGACGATTGATCCTGTGGTTGGAATCTGCCGATCGTCAGGATCAGCCGCAACGCCATCCGATTCAAACTTTTCGACAACCTGCTGACGAGCCAGCTCGTGGAACAACTGTTGAAACTGTAAGGCCCGGTTCGCATCGAGAGGCGACACCAGTTGGCTGGTTTCGCTCAGCAGTTTCCAGGCGACAGTCGGTTCAGCGGCAACGTCTGCCCGATTCGAGAAGGCTCCGTCGGCCAGCAGCCCGTTCAACAGAAAGATTCCCAAAGGTGCCCGAGGCCGTGCTCGCAACGTCGCGACGGCGCAAGCTCGTTGCCAATCAGCGAAGGCAACGCCAGTCGGCTGCAGGCGAGTCACCTTTTGAAACCAGGCCCCGACATCGAGCACGTTCAATGGCGAGAAAGCAGCGATGTCGACTTGAGATAAGAGTTGCGGATCGGCAAGCGTCGGCAACGTCGGGAACTCATTGACGGAAATGCTGGCCAGCTCGATCTGCCGCTCGCCCTTCGGTTCCGTGAAAAGTCCAATCGTCTCAAAGTGTTCCCAGTCGGTGCGGCTGGGGTTATCGATAATCCATCCCCAGTTCACACCGTCCGGACTCATCTGCACGGTCGTTATTCCGTAACCGGCAACAACGCGGATCCATTGGCCTTTTCCGAGCCAGGGGACAACGTAGGCTTCCGGGTCGAATCGGCGTTCCAGTTCGAACTGGCCAGCACTCTGAAACCAGAGTGCCGGCTTGCTTCCGCCGGTGTCCCAAACACAACTGATGCGGAATATCTGGTCGCCGTTGGCTCGACCAAAGTAAATGCCGGTGCCGGGGTCGATCGAGTCAACGCGAAAGATTACTTCCGAGAGCCCCGCGTTCGGGATCTTTGCAAAAGCAAGTGCCCGTTTTTCAGACTCCGGTTTCGTCGTGAGGCGAACGACACCGCTCTCGTCAACTTTAGAAAACGCCCCGTCCGGAACATCGGTCAGTGACCATTCGAAATCAGCCGGCCTTGTCGAGGCGAAAATGTTTTGTGTTTCGAGGTTGCCCGACCGACGGACGACGGACTCGGGCAGCGGGTCCGACCGAAACATCCGCACCTGACGAAGCTTCAACTTCCCGTCCAGGATGATCTCGTCGGGCCGGTCCTTAAACGGCACTGCCAGGAGAATGACGTCTCCGCGCACCATTCGAAGATAGCCGTCGTTCCAGCGAAGGTCAAAAACACCAAAGTTAGAACGATGCCAGCGTCCGCAATCGCTGGTCAGAAACCGGCCGAGTCGCGGCAGTGCGTCCTCTCCATCCTGACCTGCACGAGTGACCGAGCAAACTCCCCACACGTTGGGATTGCGGGCACGGTGGTATCGGAACTGGACTCCACGGTTTCCGCTCCACACCGTAAATGAACAACGTTCTGTGTCGTAAAGTCCCAATCGGAAGACCGCTGAATCGACCCACGCGGGAGTCAACTTCGCGATCCCGCTGAATTGGGAGAAGACGCGGTTTGCGACCTTCGCCTCTCCGACCAAAAACGGTTTTCCAGGAAGGCGTGAAAACCACTGTTCAAACTCTTTCGGCGGAAACTGATCCGGCTGATCCTCACCGGGAATCTGCCAGGCCACATCTTCAAACCGGCGAGGCGGTGTCTCAAGCGACAAAGCTTCCGCCCACGGCCTGGGAGCTGCGTCCGGCTCCTCAGGCTTGCCGCCGTTGGCCGCAGCGACTTCGATTTCCGTCACCTCGGTCGGCTTTGGAGAAACAACCTCGTCGTTGTCAGCCGTGCTGTTCGAGTCGTCTGGCGAGGCCGAAGAATCTGCGACGACACTCGCCGGTGAGGAACTTTCGGGTTGGCCGTCATCAACGTCAGGGCGATCGCCCGATTCAACAATCGCCTGTTCTTCAGCATCGGAATCTGATCCGCTCGAATTGCTCGCTTCTGGAGCCGACGATCCTTCACTACCGGCAACGACTCCCGGCGCAGAGCTGTCC
>JBLFXD010000112.1:0-11727 GCA_047611045.1 Planctomycetaceae bacterium
CGCTCGTGATGGAGCACCGATGACGCCAAAGACTGGGGCGCCCGACTTTGGTCGAGTCAGCTCAACGGCGTGTTTGATCAACAGCCGAGCGGCTTCGGTGTGCTCGGCGATGTGCTCTTCGGCGACGCCGGATTCTGCAGAATCAAGATACTTCAACGCTCCTCGTTCAAACGGACGGCAGACTTTGAGAGCCAGTCGCTTCTCGACGACGTCCGTCCCAAACACAACGTCGCGACCAAGGATTGCTCGGGCGACATGATCTTTCGGCCAACCGACGGCGCTGAAGAGCGAGTCTCGAGTTCCGTTTGAGCTGACAACGGACGTCTTGAAAGTTCCAAGGTCCATTCCGATGAATGCGGGCTGAGTATCCATTTGAGTTTGTGCTCCAGGTTAAGAATTCAGAGACGACCGGTCTCTTAGTAAGCGTCCCGACAATCAGGGATTGAGTTTGTGTCGCTTCGAAGAATCACGCCGCTTCGCGGCTGGCTCCGATTTCCTTGTGAAGCGAAACATTATTCTGAATGAACTGTTCCAGGATCGCGGACTCACGCTGTCTGGCACGTTGCTCGCTCAGCGAAAGGATGCCTTCGAAGTCCGGATCGATTTTCAACTCGTCAGTCGCTACTGCTTGAGCCTCGGCAGGCGCGGCTGCTGGAGCCATTCCTGCCGCCTGAATTGTCAGCGGACTGTTGTTGACCAGTTCGATCCGGAAGGCGACGCCTTGCTCACCGATCAGCTTTTTGCCGACAGCGAGAATGGCCAACAAGAGAAACAACGCTCCAAAGAACAGCACGGCAAAGATCGTTGTCAGCGTTGCCAGCACGTCGAACGTCAACGTGCCGATGGGTGAGGCCGCCGGAGCAGCAGCTCGCTGATCTGTAATAATGAGTGGGCGTGGCTCAAGGTACTGGATCGGTGCAACCTGTGCTGGAGTCGCGAACTCGGCCGTCGATTCCGAAACCTGCCGGTGCGTGTCAACGTTCAGCCGACCAGGCTCGCCATTCGATGTTGCCGAATTCGTCGCCTGTGACTGGTAAGGTTGAAAGGCCGAAAAATCTGGCGACTGCGATTCGGAAACGCCTGACCCTGAGACCGTTTCGATGTTGCTGTTGTTCTTAGCGGCACTTTCAGATTGCGTTGCCAATGCGACGTCACCGCTCGCCGACGCTGGTTTCCAGACGCCGATCGCTGTTTGTCGGTCCCGCATCGAATCAACAATGCTGCCAGAACCAAGCGAGTCAGTCGAGGCATTATTCGAGTTGGCGTTGTTAGCCGAGTTGATTCTGTTGACAGCGTCGCGACGCGCGGAGGCGACAAAAGTTGGATCGTTGGCAAGAGCTTCCAGTTTGGCGAGCAGTTCTTCAGGCGACTGTTCGCCCGGCTCCCATTTCACTGGGTAAGAATAAGCCAGCCGGGCAGAGGTCAGAGCGCGGCGGAGATCGCCCGCCAGCAGGTGCTCTTCCGCTTCTTCGAGAATTCTCTTTGCCTGTGACTTTGCGTCAGATGCTTCAGCTGTCTTCGTTGCTTTCTGCTGTGGCCACTCAAGGACAAGCCCACCGTTACTTCGCTCAGTCCGAACTGGTTCTTGCGAACGGCGATACGGTCCACCGATGCCGCTGCCTGATTCGTTTGATCCGGCGGCGGGCTCATCGAGAGAACGGTTGGCAGCCGCTGCCTGCACGTCACTCGATGATTGAACCTTCGAGCGACCAAAGTCCATGATCAGTGGCTTGACGTCAGCAACCAGATTTCCGGGCGACTGCCAGATGATCAACGTCGACGAACCAGCTACCAATGCAGCCAACGCAGCCACTGGCAACGGTGCTCCGCCGAGCTTTCGTCTGAATAACGTGTTCTTGTGGCCGGGCATGTGATGACTCGACTGTTAAAGGTCGTAAGTAAAAAAACGGCCCCGATGACAGGATGCATCTCACAGGAGGTGCGCTACGCATCAAGTATCGACTTTTCCGATTACACCAGTTGAATCAGATAATCTCGTTTTGTGGAAAACTACGGATGTACTGACAGTGCTGAAGGGGCAGTCGAACCGTGGCAACCTGATCCGACCGTGACGGATCTGCCAGTCGTTCCTCCTTTGCGATTCGCAACGCAAGCAATGGTTGTTGCACAACGATCATCTGAAACAGTGGCACGCGTCGAGCCAGTCCTCACGAGTGGCAGGGCTGATGACGATTAACCCAGCAGCGTGGTCGATGCCGGGCAGCATCAGTTTCCGACGCTTGAATTATCGTCCTGAACCGGGACCTGGCAGCCCCAGGAGAAACCAAATCATGATCAGAACAATCGCCTGTTGCATCGCGGCCCTCGCCATGACGGCCGGAACATTGTCCGCAGAACTCTACAATCCAGCCGCGCCCGGAGTTTCCTCCAGCGCCTGCGGCTGTAACGCTGGGGGCCTGCGGCTGTCGAACGGAGCTTGCCAGTCCTGCCAATCGGGGCCGGCGTCGAGTTTCTGCCAGACCTGTCCGATTCCCGGCGGGATTTCGGTCGGTGGGACGTGCCCCACGTGTCCGTCTTCGTACTCACACATGGGTAACTGCCCGCAGTCTGGATCGTGCCCCTCTTGCCAGTCGTCGTGCTCACTGGGCTGGTGTATGAAGACCGGCCTGTGCTGCCTCGATAATCCCTGCCAGATGCCGCCGCACTACCCATACGCACCGGTGAATCACGGAAACTACTACTTCGCACCGTACAACTACACGAAGCTTCTGCAGCAGAAAGCGTACGCTCAGATGCAGAATCAGGACCCACGGCAGCCATACATTACTGGAACGTTTGCTTCGTCCTACGCAGCAGTCGTTGGCGACAAGGAAAAAGACGACTTCGAAGAAGACTACGTGCGGCCGACCAAAGGCCTGCCCGATCTCGAAGTCATCCTCGGCAACAAATAGTGGTCGACTGGAGTCGGCTAAGAAATGCTGCACCGCTCGCAGCACACTCTGCCGACAATTTCGACCAGAAGTAACGCAGCCCGCAGGCGTCAATCAGACACCTGCGGGCTGTTTTCGTAGTCAACGGTTGTCTGATCACAGTCCCGACTCAAACGGATGCCCGTCGTTTAGACAAGATTCGGGATTACACTGTCGGCCCAACGGGCCAGCCCTTTGATAGCCCCGGACGTAGTCCGGGGTACGGAATTCGCTAACTGACCGAGCCCCGACGGGGCGGTCCTGAACTGTTTCGACAGTAAGCAGGGCCGCCCCGATTGGGGCTTTGGTGTTTGAACATGATTCAATTCGCCAAGGCGATGCCTTGGGCTGTCGTAGAGCTGGTCCGTTGGGCCAAAAATACATGACCGACCTATCTCTTGCATGAACAACTACCAGACTTGGAATCACGCAAAGTCGCCAAGCCGCAAAGTTGTGCAGGTCAATCTTTGCGTCTTCGCGTGAGATTCGAAAACCCGCAGCACGCATGACCGAAGACGGAAGACGGAAGTGTCGAGAGCGGCCGATCAAACGAAAACAGCCGGAGCGGTCTTGAATGACCACTCCGGCTGATTCTATTTTTTGAACTCGTTCAGAGCCGGCGTGTTGTCCGGCACTGATCTGTTACCAGTTCTTGGGATCGATGAACCAGAACCAGCGATCCGTCCGAGGGCGGAAGTTCAGGTTCCAGGCTCCGTCGTCCCATTCGAGTTGCACCTGACGCCAGCCCATCGGCACTTGCGGGTACGGGTAGAACGGGCCGATGTAAGGCCATGCACTGGCACTGTACTCTTTCGGGTACGACACCTGAGCATAGTTCGGATAGGCCGCGTAGGTTGGCCATGAGTGGTTCGGCAGGTTTGGAAGATCGTACGCCAGGTGCGATGGATTTCCGCCGCCGTGAGCGTGAGGGCCAGCTCCTGGTCCCATTCCGCCCGGTCCCATTCCACCTGGGGCCATGCCCATTGCCGAGGCGGCCATTCCGCCCATCGCTCCAGCAGCCATCATGCCTGGATGAGGTCGACCGGGCATCTGATGATTGACCGGCATCACGTTTGCCCCCTGAGGACCCGCTCCGGGAAAGCCCTGAGGACCCGCTCCGGGAAAGCCCTGAGGACCTGGCCCCGGATAGCCCTGTGGACCTTGTCCCGGAAAGCCTTGTGGACCAGGTCCCGGATAGCCCGCTGGCTGTCCCGGCTGACCGGCGAAGGTCAGACGATTTTCGACATGCAGCACTCCCGGAACGCTGGCAGCCACCTGGTGAGCGATCATTGCCACCTGTGGATGCGGAACCGGGCCGCTCAATGTTGCTTTTCCGCCGTTGTAGCGAACTTCAATGTCCAGGCCGCTCAAACGGTTAGCCGCCAGAGCCTGAGCAATCTGCTCAGCAACTTTCTGGTTGGTGCTGGCCGACGATGTCGCCGAGGCCTGCTGGATGGATGAGCCCATGCCAGGAGCCTGCAACTGGTTGTTGACCTGTCGAACGCCAGGAACTCGCGAGATGACCTGAGTCAATCGAGCGACATCCTGAGGCGACTGAGCTTTGCCCAGCAAAGTGGCAACTCCGCCACGGTATCGAAGGTCGATATCGTGACCTCGCACACCAGACTGCTGAATCGCCTGAGCGATCTGCTGCGTTGTCTGCTGCACCTGCTGCGGAGATTCGCCAGTTGCTTGTGCAGTCGTCGCACGCTGCTCGGTTTTTGTAGGTCGAGTCTGCTTTGCTCGCGAGAAGAATCCGGCCTGTTGGATCGGATTCGACTGGACGTCCCGAGCGACTGCCTGCCGAACAGGAAACTGCTGCGCACCATCAGCCGACGGCTGGCGACCGTCCAGCACGACGAGCTGGTTGTTGACGCTGCGAATTCCAGGCACCCGCGAAATCACTTTCGTGGCCTGATCTTTCTGAGTCTGAGTCGCGATTTTGCCCTTCAACAGGCAGACGCCACTCTGAACTTCGAGTTCGATGTCGAAGCCCGAGAACTTCGAGGCTCGAAGGTTGGAAGCCGCCTCTTCGGCGAGCTTCTGGTTGTCTGAAGCGGCAGACTGCGGAACTGACTGGTCGGACTTCGAGAATGGAAACGGTCCAGCCAGTGCAATCCCTGGTGTCACCGCTGCGATCCCGAGTGACAGGATCCACTTGCGATACGCCAGCATGGATTGAATCTCCTTGTACGACCTTGAATCAGGTTTCACACAGCTTGTTTCAACCAGAGAGAACAGCCACGCACGTCGCTGTTCAGAATTTTCCGGAAGAAGCCGAGTCTTTGCGTTTTTGCAGCGCCGGAGCCTCTCAGCAGCCAGCTTCCGCTGCCTCTCCAGCCGTTGAAACGGTGGATAGACCAGCGAATGAGCACTCGCACACAGAATGCTCTGCCATTTCATCGGTCGAGCATGTCCGGTTAGATAAGCTTTTCTGGTTATCTCGATCGAATCGGATGATCTGATCGCAATCGTTCCGTAGACCACGGATGCTCGCGGCGAGCGGTCACCGCAGGACGATACGATGACTGGCCTGTTTCAGGGACCGGTTGCTGGCTGCGACAAACCGCTCCCTTTGCCTGAAAAGCGGCCGTGAGAGTTTCGCCGGCTGAGCCCGGCCATCGAGGTTTCAGAATGAAGAATTCAGCCCACAAGTACGTGCGCCATGCGATTCCCCTTTGCGCGATTCCCCGTGCGGGAATGTTCGCGGGGGTGTTGTCGATGCTCGCCGTGTTTGCGATCCAGACTCCGCAACCGGCGCACGGGCAAGCCGGCTACTACACGCAGAACGGAGGCGTCGTCTGGTACGGTGCCCAGCAGCAGCGAGGTCAACATCCGGCCGCCGGCTATTACCCCGCTCCGGGCTACATTCAGCATCCCGCCCACAGCCAGCCGGCGGCGCGCGGAGCGTATTATCCCAACGGCTACCCAGCAGCAGCCTACCCGTACGGCGGCACGACCGCGTGGGCACAACCTGGTTACGTCGCGCAACCGTATCAGCAGAATCCGGCCTACGGAGTGCCCCAACAACCCTACGGCTATTCTCACCAAGCGGCTCCGACTTCCGGCTACGGTCAGCCTTTCGTCCAGCAGCAGCGACAGCAGTACGCCCAGCGAAATGCTTACCCGGCCTACGGATACGGTTATCCGGTCACCGGCTACCCCAGCTACAGCACGCCGCCTGCCGGCCATCCCGCCTACGGCCAACCTCCGGGGCAGTATCCTCAACAGGGAAATCCACAGCATGGGCAACCCCAGCAGGCTCAGCCGCAGCAGCCCAACCAGCAACAGAACCCGCACGCGTACAATCAACTGACCCCAGTGCAGCAGGCCGCTCGGCAGGCAGCGATCAATGTCTCACCGAACGGCGTTCCGGTACTCAGCCCGGCCGCGTCGAAGTTCTTCCAGAATCTGCAGGGGCCGAACCGTTCGACCTACAACCAGAATCGCCAGAACTATTCGTTCAGCGGACAGACGCGACCGAGCAACCAGATTCCCAACACCACCAGGCAGTCGGGTTCACGATTCGGGCAGACCTACTCGAATCGCAGCACCCACAACCAAACCAGAGCCAACCAGAATGGCTTTAACTCCCGCCTCCGCAACCTCACCAACCCCGGCCTCCGAGGTTATTGATCACCGCTCGCATGACGGCTGATCTGCGGTCCGATCTCGTATTGTGGCGTTTCGAAAAACGGAACTACAGTACGCAGCTTCGTTGTCGTGCCGCGCAGAACGCGGCCGTCAGACCACACCGGACGACACGGATTGTCTCGCCGGGTGTCTGAATTCCTCTCGCGTTGAGCCTGAGGAAACGACGAACTGACACTCGCATTAGTCGTTCGCCGGGAAACATGAATCACCATGGATGGTGAGTCCTCCAAATCTGAAACCGATCTCGCTGAAGGTCGCGTCGCCGACCCCGAAGCATCCGACGCGCTGTCGCTGCATCGCCGTTTGGCCGCACATCGAGACAACATGCACATCGTCGAAACTCCGACCGTGACCGGGCATTGCTGGTGCATCAGCAAAGGCATGGCCGGCATGAACAGCCAGACTTCCGGGCTTGCCAGCGCCGTCGGTTTCGAACCGCTCGAAGATTCCAAAACGCAATCAGCAACGTACGAGTTCATCAACACCCGCATGGCGTTCCCGTGGAATTGCCTCCCGTTCAGCATGATTCCGAAAACCGGGCGCGTGCTGCAGCATCCCGAAGTGCTCGAAGCGTCGCCTCTGCCGCGACTGGTCGTTTCGTGCGGACGTCAGGGAGTCATCCCCGCTCTTCACTTGAAAAAGAAATACGGACGAAAAATCTTTACCGTCCATATTCAGGATCCAAGATGCGACACGTCCGGCTTCGACATGGTCCTGATTCCGGAACATGACCGAGGTCGCGGCCCCAACGTTTACCTCACCATGGGCGCGCTGCATAAGATCACTCCTGAGAAACTCGAAGCAGCCCGTCACACACCCGCAGCGGAACAGTTCATCGATCCAACCCGGCCGCTGGTCTCCGTCCTGCTCGGCGGAAAGAACGGCTACTACTCATTCTCGCAGGCGGACATCGATCGTCTGTTCGAAAAGCTCAATCGACTCGTCGATGAACACGACGTCCGGCTGGCGGTGCTCACGTCGAATCGAACTCCGACAGAAGTCTGCACGCGGCTTGCTCGCGACTTCGGCGACAAACACTTCATCTGGAACGGCCAGGGCACCAACCCGTACTTCGAAGCGCTCGCGCTGGCTGACTACATCGTCGTCACCGGCGATTCAGTTTCGATGGTGAGTGAAGCAACGGCCACCGGCCGACCGGTCTTTGTCGAACACCTGACCGAACGCCGCACCGCTCGCCGCTTCCGCAAGTTTCACAGGATGTTCGAAGAGGCCGGACTGACTCGGCGATTCGACGGCAAACTGGCCGAGTGGGATTACGAGCCCCCCAACGACACCCCCAACGTCGCTCGCCTCATCAGAGAAAGAATAGCTGAACAATGAACCTGCTATACGCTCTCAAGAATTCGACGACACAATTCGACGGCCCCTACACACACTGGGTTGTTGAGCAGCCTGTTACTTCTGAAGTGCTGACAGAAGTCGTCATCGCTCCGATGAACAAGAGCCCGCGAGCGTACGACGGAACTCGAGCCGCAGACGGCGACGGACTTGACGCTAAACTTCGACTGTTCATCACCGACGAAAACGTCGACGAGTTCCCGGCCCTCGGGAAACTGATCGACGAACTGCTCGCACCGGACACGGTCATGCAGTTTGAAAGAATGCTGCAGCGGGATCTCAGCGACGCTTACCTTCAAGTCGAAGCGATCGCTGACGTCGACGGCTTCTGGCTGAAGCCTCATCAAGACATCAAAGAGAATCTGATGTCCATGCTGGTCTACGTAAATGTCTGGGGCGAGTCTGAAGAACTCGGCACCGACATCTACGACGATGATCTGAACGTCGTCAAGACGATCCCCTATCGCAACAATCTGGGATACTTCTTCGCGCCCGGCGACAACACCTGGCACGGTCTCGAAAAGAAAAAGATCACCACCGTCCGGCGTTCGATCCAGATTCACTATGTCACCGTCGAAACCTGCTGGAAAGTGCCAGACACTCGTGCCCAGCGAGCCGCCGCGTGATCTTCGTTGTTGGGTCAGCCATCCTCTCTCAACGGACAGCAGGCTGTGTTCGCACTACACTTTCCCGATCTGGAAACCGAAGTTTTCTGCTCGTCGTGAAAGCCTGCTGTGACCGTTGACGCTGACTCCATCCGGTACATTCTTGCCCTCGAATCGTCGTGCGACGAAACGGCCGCCGCGGTCATCGATCAGGATCTGAAGCCGCTCTCGAGCGTCGTCGCTTCGCAGTACGAGCTGCATCGAGACTTTGGAGGCGTCGTCCCGGAAATTGCCTCACGAGCACACGTTCGCCGAGTGCTGCCGGTCATCGACGAAGCGTTGAAAGATGCGGGGCTGAAACTTTCGGACATCGGAGCGGTCGCCGTGGCGACTCAACCGGGCCTTGTCGGATCGCTACTGGTCGGCCTGACCGCCGCCAAGACGCTGGCGATGGTGTTGGATGTCCCGCTCATCGCCGTGAACCATATTGAAGCGCACATCTACGCCTGCCGCATGGCCGCTGAAGTCGACACGTTTCCGTGCATCGGCTTCGTCGTGAGCGGCGGACACTCCAACATTTACGACTGCACCAGCCCCGTCGATTTCGAACTGATCGGCTCAACGATTGACGACGCCGCCGGCGAAGCGTTCGATAAGGTCGCTCAAATTCTGAACGTTGGCTTTCCCGGCGGACCGGCCATTCAGAAGATCGCGGAAAGCGGCAATCCCAAAGCGATTCGATTTCCGAGAACTTTTTTGAAAGAAGACCGACTCGAATTTAGTTTCAGCGGTCTTAAGACAGCAGTCCTCTACACGGCGAACGGCGTCCCCGGCTCTCATGTGAAACCCGAACCGTTGACGCCTCAACGAGTCGCGGACATCGCCGCCAGCTTTCAGGCGGCCGTCGTCGACGTCCTCGTCGGCAAGTGCCGACAGGCGTTGCAACAACGAAACCGGACCACACTTTGCGTCGGCGGAGGAGTGGCTGCCAACTCTCTGCTCCGGCACAAGCTCGAACAGATGGCGCGTCGCGAAGGTGCCCAGCTGTTCGTCGCCCCAATGTCATTATGTACGGACAACGCCGCCATGGCTGCGATCGCCTGGGAGTCTCTGCGCCGAGGTCACATTGCGTCGCTCGACCTCGACGTCACGCCAGGATTGGTCCGCCACCGGAAACAAAAAATCAAAGCGAAGAAATAGCATTCCGTTTCAAACCGGAGCTCGCATCTCGCTGACCATCAATCTGCCCGCACAACCGTCTGAACAAAGAAAGGGAATCTGCGAATGTCCGAAACACCCCTTCGAATTCTCGTCATCGGTGCTCACCCTGACGACTGTGAGGTGACTTGCGGCGGAACAGCCACTCTCTATCGACAGGCCGGTCACATCGTGAAGTTTGTCAGCGTGACGAACGGCGAATCCGGGCACCACGAGATCTTCGGTGACGAACTGATCGCCATTCGCCGCGCCGAAGCCAAAGCTGCCGCCGACACGGTTGGCGTCGAGTCCGAAGTGCTCGACTTTCGCGACGGGCAACTGCAGCCGACAGTCGAAGCTCGCAATGTGCTGATTCGATTGATCCGCGAGTTCAATCCCGATCTCGTCCTGACACACCGACCGAACGACTATCACCCCGACCACAGATACACTTCGCAGCTGGTTTGCGACGCCGCCTACATGGTGACCGTCCCGCCCGTCGTGCCGGAAGCCCCTGCTTTGCGCGACAATCCGGCGATCGCCTACGTAGCCGACAACTTCCAGAAACCATGCCCGTTCGAACCGACGGTCGTCGTCGACATTGGCCCGACACTCGAATCCGCAATCGACATGCTGCACTGTCACACGTCTCAGTTTTACGGCTGGCTGGCGTACAACCACCGTTACGACCACGAATTGCCCGAGTCCGTAGACGGTCGGCGGGAATTCCTGGGACAACTCTTTCGAGAGCGAATCGGTGGCCTTGCTGACCGATTCCGGGACGATTTGGTCGCTACTTACGGAAGCGAGCAGGGCAACAGCATTCAGTGGATCGAAGCGTTCGAACGGTGTGAATACGGCAGGCCGTGGAATCAGGAATTGATCCGAATGCTGTTTCCGTTCGTACCCGGCTCATAACCGGTCCCTGTCAGGTGCTAAGATTCCTCATCAACCGACCGCTTTTTCAGCCGCAATCAGAACACAATTCCTGTCAAATCAGCGCATCTTGCCCTGGTTTCGACCTTTCACTACTATCGACCGAGCGCCCACCTCGTTGCGGGCAGTCAAAACCCGCTCCCCACCAATTAACGGCAAAGCCCTCTTCAAGCGTATTTGATTGAGCTGCGTTTACAGGGCATTCGCCCACACACAATCACCACTCAGTCGCCGCTTTGGTTGCGGACTGGGATGTATCGAGCAGACAGGTGAATTATGAAGTTGAAGTGCCCCTCGAAAGCTGCCTGTACCGCCGTGACGGTTGCTGTCCTACTGGTGGCGACGACGATCTTCGCTCAACAGCTGGGACGGCCAACCGCCGAAGACGCCACGACGGCACGCCTCGTGTGCAGCATGATCAGCCGATATCACATTAATCACGGAGAGATTGATGACTCGGTATCGCCGAGGCTGCTCGATCGATTCATCGAAATGCTCGACCCCCAGAAAGTCTATTTTCTGAAAGAGGATATCGATGAGTTTTCGCTTCAGAAGACGCAACTCGATGACCTCATCAAAGAGGGCGATGTCAGCTTTGCCTACAACGTCTTCGACATCTACCGCCGCAGGTTCGATTCACGGATCGATCACGTTCATAAGCTCATCGATCTGGAGCATGATTTCACGATCGACGAGGAACTCGACACCGACTCTGATGCACGTCCGTGGGCGGTCGACGCCGCCGAGCTCGATGAACGATGGCGACGACGAGTCAAGTTCGACATTCTGAATCGCACGCTCGACAAGGATGAGAAGATCGAAGAGGTCCGCGACCGACTCCATAAGCGATACAACACTCTGCTCCGCTCGATCAACGACACTGAGTCTTCCGAAGTTCTGGAGATGTTCCTTTCCGCGCTGACGCATTGCTTCGATCCTCACTCCAGCTACATGTCGCCGCAGACTCTGGAAGAGTTCCGCATCTCTATGCAGCTCAGCCTTGATGGGATTGGAGCGGCTCTTCGAAGCGAAGACGGCAACACTTT
>JBLFXD010000113.1:0-11706 GCA_047611045.1 Planctomycetaceae bacterium
CTTTTCGCGGGCGCGGGCGATCGCCTGAACCATTCGATCAATATCCGACGGCGTCCCCGAGTGCTCATAGATCCCGTGCGGCGGAACCTTCTGAGCTTTGTCCGTGTGGTAAACCCGAATGCGATCACGAGTCGGTCCGCCGAGCATTCGATAGACGGGCACGTTCCACAGCTTCCCGACGAGATCCCACAACGCAATGTCGATCGCTGCAATGCTGTGCACCATGAGTGCCCCGCCGCGCATGTTGCGATGCGCACGGAACAACTTCTGCCACAGGTACTCGATGCGGGTCGGATTCTCACCATCCAGCAATTCGAACAGAGAATTCACCAGCACCTTCGCCGGCCGAGGATCAACGCCCTTCAGGTCGCCCCAGCCGCTGATGCCGTGATTCGTTTCGATCTTCACATAGACAACCGGCCCGACCCAGTACGTCTTCATTCCGGTGATGCGAATGCTCGACGATCGGTCAACGACCTGAGTCGCCGGGTTGACTTCGTCTCCGACCACTTCATTAAGAAACGCTGCCCCTGCAGCAACGGCACCGCACCCCGTCAGCAAATCACGTCGGTCGAGTAGGCTGTCGTGTTGCACCATATCTCCTCCCGAGTCAAACGTTTGGTGGAGTCACTCTCCGTCACTGAATCCGTTCTTAACAGTCGTTCTTTTTAAGCGAGTATGTCGGACACCACCTGTCCTTCGACGTCCGTCAGGCGGTAGTCCCGGCCGGCGTGGCGATACGTGAGTTGTTCGTGGTCGAAGCCCATCAGATGCAGAATAGTTGCATGAAAATCGTGAACGTGGACTGGCTTCTCGACCGCTCGTAAACCGTGTTCGTCGGTGGCTCCGTGGACGATGCCGGGCTTGACTCCCGCTCCGGCGAGCCACGATGTGAATGCCCAGGGGTGATGCTCGCGGCCTTTGGCGTCCGCCGTGTTGTTAAACGGCGTGCGCCCGAATTCGGTGGTCCATACGACAAGCGTGTCCTCCAGCATTCCACTTTGTTTCAGATCTTTCAGCAGCGCGGCAATGGGCTGATCGACATTCTTTGCCAGACCGACGTGAGACATCATGTCACCGTGAGCGTCCCAGTTGCCTGACGATCCGGTGTCGATCAGCTCGACAAATCGAACTCCGCGTTCGATCAGCCTTCTCGCCGCCAGACACTGCCAGCCGAAGCCCGAAGTCTGGCCGCGCTGCAGGCCGTAACTCTGCAGTGTCTGATCGGTTTCCCGGCCGAGATCAAACGCCTCGGGCACGGCCATCTGCATGCCAAACGCGGTCTCGAAGGATTGCATTCGCGCAGAGAGCAACGCGTCGTCATTGCGGGAATCGAGATGCTTCGCGTTCATCGCGCGAATCGCTGCCAGTTCCAGCGTTTGACGATCCTGTGGTATTCGCGGAGCCACGTTGGCGACTGGTGTTGAACCCGGCGCCACCAGAGTTCCCTGATGAGCACCGGGTAGAAAATCACTGGCATAGACCTGCGTGCCCGCGTAAGTCTGGCGCGGCGCGATCACCACAAAACCGGGCAGATTCCGATTCATCGTTCCTAACCCGTAACTCACCCACGCACCAAGGCTTGGTCGCGAGAACGTGAACGATCCTGTGTGCATGCCAAGCGTCGCGTTGTAGTGATTCGAATGCGACGTATGCATCGATCGAATCATGGCAATGTCATCAACGCACGTCGCGATTTGGGGAAACAGAGTGCTGACTTCCGTTCCGCATTCTCCGTGTGGTGCGAATTCCCACTGTGGACGTTTCAGGTAAATGCGTTCGTAGCCTGGTCGGTCCTTGATCTCAGGGTGGTCAGCATTGATCTCTTTTCCGTGGTCACGCGTGAGTGCCGGCTTGGGATCCAGGGTGTCCACGTGCGAGACGCCGCCGGTCATAAACAGGAAGATCACGCGTTTGGCTTTGGCTGGGAAATGTGGCTGACGTTCTGCCAGTGGGTCGTTCGAGTCAGCCAGTAACTGCTGCACGATGCCTGGCATAAGCATCGACCCCGCCACGCTGGACGTGAGAAAAGCACGGCGATCAGGTGTGAATGTCGTTTTCATTCGACTCAGTCCAGATGAAGAAACTCGTTGGCCGAAAGTAGAACTCGTGACCACGCCGACCACTTCTCGTCGATGCTGCCGGGATACTGCTCAATGAAGATCGCTCCGTGCTCGACTTCGGCTGGCGTCGCCTGGCGTTGGTACAACAGGCGAAAGGCAAGCTGGATCCGAGCGCGATCATTGGGAACGTCGGTCGCAACAAGTCGTCTGGCGAAGCCGGCTGCCTGCTCATGCACGAAGGGAGCGTTCATGAAATACAAGGCTTGAGTTGGCACCGTCGTCCGTTGCCGCACGGCGGTGCTGGCATTCGGGTCCGCTCCATCGAACAGAGCCAGATAGGGATCTCTCTGCTGTCGCTGGACCATCAGGAACACGCTGCGTCTGTTAGTCGTGTAAACAGCGGAGAAGGGATTGTGCTGTGTGAAATTCCAGGTTGCCTCGGCCGGAAACGGATGAGCCTTTGCCGACGACGTATCCAGACTGCCGCCGGCCGCCAGCAGGGTGTCACGTATCTCTTCGGCGTTTAGTCGACGTCTCGCGAATCGCGACAGGTATCGGTTGTCAGCATCGTCTGTCGCTGAAGAGTCGGAGACCTGACTACTGCGCTGATACGCGTCCGTCTGCATGATCAGCCGATGCATAGCCTTCACGCTGTATCCACTCTCGCGAAAGGCGGCGGCCAGCCAGTCGAGCAGTTCCGGATGCGACGGTCGCTCCCCGCGAGCACCAAAGTCGTTCGGCGTTGAGACCAGACCTCGGCCAGAATGCCACTGCCAGATGCGGTTGACCATGACCCGCGCGGATAGAGGATGACTGGCGATCCAGTCGCCAAGTTGCCGGCGTCCGCTGCCGGCATCGCTTGGAACGGGTTCACCACCAAAGATCGAAAGCCATCGTCGTGGGACTGCGTCGCCAGGCTGTTCCGGATCGCCGCGTTGATGCAGGCGAGCATCCGCGACGCTGCCTTCCACCACCGCGTAGGCCACAGGAATCGAAGGCTGCGGCTCGACAAAGATGTCCGGCAAATTCGTCAGCATGCCGAGTTCGACCAATGCCGGACCGGCCTTCTCAGCAGCGATCTGTTCCAGCCGAAAGGCAATGCCGTCACCGCCCGCCGGATGAGCATCTGCAACTTGGCCCTTAACTGTCACGACCATGTCATCAGGACAAACCCACGCAACGGCGACGTTTCGATTCACTCCTGGATGTACAAAGAACGAACGCGGCGGCAGTGTCGTCCAGACTTTGATCGGCTCGGTCGAACGATTCACCAGCACAGACGGGGTATCGCCGAGGCTCCAGGCATTCAGATCGCTGCGTTCCGCAACGACGTCTTTCTTCTCTGTCAGAAACGCCGGGCCATCGGTGACATCCAGAAAACTCCATGACGATCCGTCATCGGCAGTGCGTGGATTGCCATCGGTCAGACTGGAGACGAAGTCAGCCACACTCCATTTTCGCTTCGTCTCACCAGTCTCGGTGATCTCGAATTCAACCAGAGTTGTGTCGGCACCATGACTGGCGTTCGGCAACACGGTCACCTGAAGAATCTCACCCTTCTTCAATGGCAATTGATCAATCGCGACGCTCTTCGAATCGGCGAATGAAACCGAGGCTCCTTCGTCGACCTTGGATTTAGCCAGCAATCGCGAAGACTTGGCCGCCAGCTCCTTGATAGTCGCCCGCACTGAAACGCTGGATTCGTCACGGCGTTTCTTTTCGGCAACGGCTTTTTCGTTGCGCTGACGCCATGCGTTTGTTCGTGAATCGATCTCGGCCTGAGTCAGCAGCGGCACAAGGTCACGTGGCTGTCCTTTGGGCTCGCAGCCGGGAAACGCGAAACGCGTGCTGCTGAAGATGCCGTACAGAGCGTAATAATCCTCGGCAGTCAGTGGGTCGTATTTGTGATCGTGACACCGAGCACAACCGATGCTCAGGCCCAGGAAGTTCTTCCCAACGTTATCAATCACATCCTCGTGCATCAGATGGATGTCTTTATCAATGTCGTGTCCGAATCGCCTGGCAATCGCGAGATAGCCGGTCGCAATAATTCCTTCACCGTCTGCAATCGTCTTGCCGTCCGTTTGAAGAAGATCGCCGGCAAGCTGCATTCGAACAAACTGGTCGAAAGGCAGATCCCGGTTGAACGAATCGATCACCCAGTTGCGATATCGCCAGGCGTGAGGCAGAGGCCGATCGGTGTTCTCGCCAGCGGTGTCCGCGTATCGAACAACATCCAGCCAGTGGCGTCCCCACTTCACACCGTATTGAGGCGACTCAAGCAGTCGGTCGATCACCTTTGCAAACGCAGCGTCGGATTCGTCCGACACAAAACGGTCCACATCTTCCGGAGTCGGCGGTAGCCCGGTCAGGTCGTAAGTCGCTCGTCGAATCAACGTGCGACGATCGGCTGGTGAAGACTGAACCAGCGAGCGTTCCTTCAACTGAGCATTAACGAACCTGTCAATTTTCCGCGGTGTCACCGGTTCGGTCAGCTTCGACAACGATTGAAACGCCCACCATGACCGGGCCTGCTCACTGCTCATTCCGCCGTGACGGACTGCCTCGATTCGCGGGTCGTTTGCACCACGCTTCACCCATTTGGTGAGAATGGCAATTTCCGCATCGCTCAATTTGCCACCGGCTTCTTTAGGCGGCATCTCCAGGCCGTCGTAGTTGATGGCCTGAACCAGAAGACTCGACTCCGGCTGACCGGGGATGATCGCGGGACCGCTTTCACCTCCGCGTTGCCAACCCGCTCGACTGTCCAGAGCCAGGCTGCCGTTTGTCTTCGTCCCGCTGTGACACTTGTAGCAACGCTGTACCAGCAGCGGCCGGACCTGCTTCTCGAAGAACGTGTCGTCGGCTGCGACGAGCGTCCGTTGAGTCAGCAGCGAGCACAGAGTCATTGCACACAGAACTATGCAAGCATCGAAGATTCGCGAAAAACTCATACTACCGTTTCCCAAAACGTTGCATCGCCCAGTTCTTGAACACGCCCTGAGCTTTGCCACCTTCACCAGGGAAGCCTCCGTGCTGGACCATCCAGATCATGACGATGCCTTGAGACGGGCGGATCTCCATGTTGGTTGCGTGGGCTCCGCCGTGGCCAAACCAGTCAGCACCAACGGCCAGACCAAGACCGTAACTGTTGGGAATCGATTCCGGGGTCTGTCGCGTGGTCAATTCCTTGAACGCCGCTTCGCTGAGGTAACGCTTGCCGTTCAACTCGCCGCCGTTCAATAGCATCTGGCGGAACAGAGCCGTGTCACTGGCGGTTGAGAACAGCCCACCAGCCGGCATCGGGAACCGCTTGCTGCGATCATTGAGCGGGTAGAGCAGTTGGCTGAACGGAAACTCGACGAGACCGTCTTTCGTCGAGTTCGGGCGGTACGACTTCGCCAAACGTGCGATCTGATTTTCGTTTGGCCAGAAGGTCGTGTCTTTCATGCCGAGCGGATTGAACAATCGCTCGTCCATAAAGTCTTCATACTTCTTGCCCGTGACAACTTCGATAATCCGAGCCGCCGTGTTGATGCCCGCATTTGAATACTGGTAGTGAGTTCCCGGTTCGGTCTGCAGCGGCGTCTTCGCGTAGCTTTTGACCGCGTCCACGAGCGGCAATGCATCAAGCGTCGGTTGTTCAACATCCGACCGGAACGGCAGACCGCTGACATGGCTGAGCACTTCGCGGATGGTGATGGGGTGTGACGGCTTCTTCAGTTTGACTTTGTCGCCGTTCTTTCCCGCAACAACCATCTGCCCGTGAAATTCCGGCAGGTGTTTCTCGACGGGGTCGTTGAGCGAGATCTTTCCCTCATCAACAAGCATCATCACAGCCGCGGCGGTGATTCCCTTCGACTGCGACGCGATCCAGAAGACCGAATCTGCCTTCATCGGTTTGCCGGCTTCGATGTCCGCAAACCCGACAGTCTCGACAGACACGACCTTGTCCTTGTCGGCCACCAGCGCGACTGCACCTGCAAGTTCGTGCTTATCGACAAACGGCTTCAGGAGTACCGCCGAAGACGTCGGAGTGCCAGCAGCAAGTGGAGCCGCGAGCAACAGGCTGGCGAAGATCGCCAGGAATACGTTGGACAGTTTCATGGAGTGTTTCTTTCCTGGTTGTTCGGGAAAGTGATTTGGTGCATCAGCAGGTCACCGTTTTATGGAGACGATCACACATCCGCGAGTCGTTCTGTTGAGTCGCCGAATTGTTCAAGCCGGATTCCCAGTTTGTCCAGAAGTGATAGATACAGACTGCACATCTTGCGATTCGGCTTGCCGAGGTAGTCGAGGATTCGGCCCGTCTTAATCTGACCGCCGCCGCTGCCGAGCATCACGACCGGCAACTGATCGTTGTTGTGATTCCCGGTCATCATGCTGGAGAGATAAAGAATCATCGAATTATCCAGCAGCGTGCGGTCGCCTTCCTGCACCTGATCCAGTTTGCCGGCGATGTAGGCGAGCTGCTCGGTGAAGAACTGATTGACCTTCAGCCAGTCACCGTTGTTGCTGTGCGAGAGCAGGTGGTGAATCATGTAATCGATGCCCTGCGTCGGACCGCGATCGGACGTCAGATTCGGAAACCGCAACGATGAATGATCGTTGTTGAGTTTCAACGTGCAGACG
Source organism: Planctomycetaceae bacterium (assembly GCA_047611045.1). GTDB lineage: Bacteria > Planctomycetota > Planctomycetia > Planctomycetales > Planctomycetaceae > JABMPE01. The sequence continues at coordinate 6,696 of JBLFXD010000113.1, forward strand.
CGAGTCGTGTCGGTGCGAAATGCCAGGACGAGGATGTCGCACATCAGCCGCATGTGCTTGTCAATGTCCTGCGGAATGCCGTCGGCCGGACGCGCGATGTCGGGCTTGTCGAGTTTGGGACGCCAGCCCTGCAGGCGTCGTGCTTTGCCGGCGTTCTCGATGCGTCGTTCTACTTCACGAACAGATTCGAGGTACTCTTCGAGACGCTGTTTGTCTGAGAGACTGATGCGGTTTCGCAAACCAGCGGCTTCTGCCAGCACTGCATCCAGCACACTGGAATCGGACGGACGGACCTCGTCGCGGAACAGTCGATCGAAAGCGAGCGCAGGATACAGTTCGAGCGGAGTCGGCGTTGTGGCCGAGCTCCACGAAATATGGGAGCTGTAGATCATCGAATAGTTCTTGTGCAGCGCGGCGATCGAGTGTTCGCAACCCAGGACAAGACTGTCGACCTTCGTCTCATTAGCGAAACGCCGTGCCACCACCTGATCCATGCTGATGCCCGAACGGATCTCGCCTCCGTTCGCCAGGTGGGCTCCCGTCAGCAGATTGCCAGTCTGGCAACTGTGGATGCCACCGATGCGAGCTTCCTCGTTGTACAGCCCGCGCAGAAACAGCAGCTTTTCGCGATAAGGCATCAAGGGCTGAAGCACTTTGCCCAGCTCCATGCTTTTGCCTTCGCCTTTGGCCCACCATTCCGCGCTGTGGAATCCGTTACCGGCAAACAGGCAGGCCATGCGAACGGGAGGCTGTGAGGAATCCGTCTGTGTGGTGTCGTCTCCCCACACTGTCATCGATTCCAGCCACGGCAACGCCATCGAAACGCCCACGCCGCGAAGGAATTGTCGGCGGTGTATTGAATTGCTGGTCATGGCTGTTATCCCAATAGAATTGGTATGGTACTTCGACTTGGTCCAGATGTAGCCACGCTCGCCAGAGCGTGGGCCGTCACGACCCTCAGACCCTCCACGGTCTGGCGACCGTGGCTACTTGATCAACGCATCATTGTTCCGCGTAATCACTGCCACGAATCATTTGAAACTGTTTGCTCTGGACGATCGTCAGGACTGCGCGTGACAGGCGTCCGTCATTGTCGTCCAGTTGCCGAGTCATTTCATCAAGCACTAATTGATCGGAGAGTGTCACCGACCGCGCCAAGGCATAACCGAGCAGTCGCTGACAGAAGAGCCGCACGATCTGGTCTCGTTGGTTATTGAGTAAATAAGCCCGCAGCCCGTTGATTCCTTCGAATGTCGTCCCGTCGCGCAGAGTCGCCCGGGAATCCAGCGGGAGCCCGTTCGGGTCTTTCTCTCGCGGTCGACCGATCGCGTCGAAGCGTTCGAAGGCAAATCCAAACGGATCGATCCGTTCGTGGCACACCGAACATTCGCGAGCGCTGACATGCTTGTCGACAATCTGCCGCATGGTCAGGCCGCCGTTTCCTGTTTCCTGTTCCGGCAGTTGAGGGACGTTCGGTGGCGGCTTCGGCAGCTTTTCACCCAGCAGTGTTTCTACAACCCAGTTGCCACGCAGTACCGGGCTGGTGCGTGACGCTCCGGCCTGTCTGGCCTGAACGCTACCCAGCCCCAGCACGCCACCACGGCCGAACTTCCTGACGTTTTCAACACGGCGGAATGCGTCGCCAGTCACGTCGGGGATGCCATAGTGTCTGGCCAGGGTTTCATTCAGAAACGTGTCATCCGCATCGAGTAATCGCACGACGGATCGGTCCTGTTGAAACAGGTCTTGAAAGAAGAGAATCGACTCCTCGTACATGGCCGCGCGAAGCGAGGCGTCGAATGACGGAAAGAGTGTCTCGTTCTTTTCTTTGAATTCGTCGAATCCGCGAACGTGAATCCACTGCGTCCCGAATTCGATCGCCAGGGCACGCATTAGGTCGTCTTTCAGCATCCGTCGAGTCTGCTGTTTCAGAACGTCGGGTTCGTGCAATTGCCCGGCGGCGGCGAGTTGTCGCAGTTCTCTGTCCGGCATCGAGGACCACAGGAAGTAGCTCAAGCGGCTGGCGAGTTCCCAGTCGTTGATCGGCCGCGTGAGCGTTCCCGGCGGTGACTGCTCCAGATGTAACAGGAACGACGACGACATCAGAACTCGGCCCAGCACACTGCGGAACGCTTCCTCGTGAGAAATGCCTTTCTCCCGCAGTGTTGCATAGAGGCTTCCCAGGCTCGCCTTGTCCGTGTCCGCCAGCGGCCTCCGCCAGGCTCGAGATGCGAAGTCGAATAGTTGTTCAAGCTGCTTCGGAGCGGCTGCGTCGAAGTCGCGTTGAAAATCGTCGGCCCACTTTTGAAACATCGGGCGTCTGTCTTCAAAGAACTTCACGAGGCTCTGCGCCTGATCCTGTGTCACAAAGCCGATGAACAGTGGCAGGTATTCGTTTTCCACAACGGGATATCTGCTGACGAAACGGTGTTCGTGCCAGAGCCGTTCCAGTTCCTGCGTCTGCACGTCGTCAAGGAACAGATCGAGCAGCGGTTCGTCTTCGCGGTGAAACGTCTTGAGGCAGACAACTTCGTCGAGCGGGATGACGTGCGGATAGCAGATGTTCGGCGGGAAGAGCCGGCGAAACTCCGCGAGCCCGGCCAGGAACTGCTTATGCCCTGGCCCGTCTGACACAGCGACGACAGGTGACTTCGAGTCCCACGCGGCCGCCAGATCCGGTGGAGAAGTATGGACCTGAAATTGGACGGCATGTCCGTCCGAGTCGGCTCCCGCGTCGAGTTTCCCGTCCACAACAAACTGGCGATCGCGGAACAGACCAGCGGGCAAACGAATTTCGGTGACCTGGTTGACCGGTAGGACGAGGCTGTCTTCTTCGGCCGGTTTTCCCTGGGAATGACTGCCGAACGCGTCTCTTGCGAGTCCAAAGCGTTTCTCACCGGATGCCTTTGCGAGTCGCAGCAGGTCGACATCTTTCAGCAGGGCTCCTTCCGGAGACGTCAGGCTGTCGTAGACAATGCGGTCCGGGTGTTTTTCATCAGCCGGCCGTGCTCCCGTCAGCAGAGCCTGAATCTGCTTCGCGAGGTTCGCCGCGTCGGCTTTCCCTTTCGGGTTCGACGCTGCTCTGCCCCAGCGGGTCAGCAACGACTCGGCACCAACGGTGGCACCGGGATTCAGCGGCCGGGCTTTCGACGGTCCTTTTACGAATGACCAGACGTCCCTGTTACCAAGACTGTCTGCGTGCGGGTTTCCGTCAAGAACAGTGTCTGCGATATCAGCAGCGAGGTCCCAGACGCGTCCCTGCTCTTTTCCGACTTCCGCAACGGTAAACCGAATTTCCGTCAGATCACAAGAGTGGTTTGCGCCTTTGGCATCGATCGCCAGGGCGATGACGTCTCCCACCGCAACAGTCATTGACTGCGTCGCGATGCCGGCTGCTTTGCCGAGATCGACCGCTCCTTCCGCGATGATGGCCGACCGCGCGGGCGTCTGCTTCTCGACCCACCAGGCAACGCCATTGCCACACGACGGATGGGCGTGATCGACTTTGCCGGTGACGCGAATCGTCCCCGCAAATGGGCACTTCCAGAGGACGGCGACGAACTCGGTGGGTGCCGGATGGACCGTGACCGTGTGCGGCGAAACTCGTCCGGGCACGTTCTCGGTTTTGTCCGACGAGTTCGTTACCAGAACGGGCAGGTCGGTCCCTTTGGGAATCCAGCCGTTGATCGCTGGTCGTTGAGGATTCGGTGGCGTCTTCGCGTCGAGCAAAGTCCACTCGACGCGCGGAACGACTCGACCACGCTCTTCGGTTGGCTGCGGTTTTGTCGAGAGCGGCTTGACGTCCAGTACAGTGATCCAACGCTTCAGCAATTCCTCATTGAGTTGATACTTCCCGACCAGATCTTTCACCGGCGGCTCTGGCGTGTTGGCTGCTTCGACGGCCGCAGAAAGATACCGCTGCGTACCGGCGAACAGTTTCGAATAATCAATCTCGAAACGCGGTCCAAACTGCTGGTAGTCGCGGAGCGCCAGCGTGGGGAGATCCTTCCCCTCGAAACGCGGCTTGTGCCAGACAACGTGGCCATTGCTTTCAGTGCCACTCACATTCCTGGCAATCAGGTAGAGAATCACATCGCTCTGGCCGGGCTCCGGGTCGAACTTGACTGTGATGGCGTGCCGGTCGGTGACCGCGGGATCCTTCGCGACCGCCCGAACCGTATTCACGTAACTGCCGATCCGCCCGAAGGTCCAGAGAGAATCACGCCACGACGAGACATCCGCCACGATCGCGTCAACGTCGTTCGGTGTTTCCTTCTGCCAGCGAGCGCGGACTCGATCCAGTGGCCACGACGCCTCTTTGCCACTAAAGGCATGCCAGAGAATGCTGAGGTACTTCGAACTCAGCTTTTCATTCACGGCGATCGATTCGAGTGTCATGTCACCGGCCAGCAGTGCGTCGCGATTCCGCACGAGGGCCGCGACATAGGGCTTCAACGGCAATGCGCCGTCGCGGGTGAACTGCCAGTAGAAGTTCCGCAGCTCGACCAGACTCTCGTCGGTCCAGTCTCGTGTCGTCTTCGCCGGTGAAAAGCGAAATCCATCCGGAAGCAGCACCGCGTGAGCAGCAATCTCTCGGGCCGCGTTGACATACTTGCCCATCAACGCCGGAGACATGCTCAGCGCTTCGGCCGCATTGGCGAATCCCTCGCCCGCCGCTCCGTCCGCGGGAAAGTCCTTCGCCGGTTGCAGATCGACGCCCGTCAGATCACGGACCGTATTGTTGTATTCGGTATTGCTGAGTCTCCGCAGCGGAACCCGTCCGGGATCACCGGCTCGCGCACGAGCCTCGCTATCAAGGAACTGTCGCGTCCAATCGATCAACTGCTTCCGTTGAGTGACTGTCGGCTGAGGCTTGTCCTTCGGCGGCATCTCTCCCGTCTCAAGCTGCAGGATCATCGCCTGCCACGGCTTCACGTCTTTGCGTACGCTGGCCAGCGACGTGAATCGCTCCAGATCAAGTTCGCCTTCTTTGTCGACAGTCGAATGACAC
>JBLFXD010000114.1:0-11670 GCA_047611045.1 Planctomycetaceae bacterium
CGCGATTCGAAGCATTCCCCTACGCAACTGCCTTCCCTGATTAAGGTTCCGCGAAACGGCCAGCCAGCTCGGAGTTGACTTGATCCTGACAGTGTGGACAGTCACGCTGGCAATTCGGTTCATACCTTCGGGAACCAATCCGGTCGCTTCGTCCGATGTCAGACGTCCGGCCGGCGTTTCTCACAGAGTTATCGGGACGGTTGAATGTCGGACGAACTGGAAATGCTGAAGTCGGGAGACGCCGACGCGATCGCTGAAGTCTTTTCGCATCACCGCGACAAGCTGCAGCGGATGGTGCGTTTTCGGCTCGACCGACGTTTGTATGGGCGAGTCGACACGGCAGACGTGCTTCAGGACGTGTGGCTCGAAACGTCGCGAAGGATCGAAGATTACACCAGCAATCCCGCCGTGCCGTTTTTCGTGTGGGTTCGGCAGCTTGCTTACCAGATTATCATCGACCTGCACCGACGGCATCTGGGTGCTCAGAAGCGGAGCGTGTCTCAGGAAGTGTCGATCGGGAAGTCGAACTGCGACACGTCGGTCTCGATCGCCGCTCAACTTGCCGGGAATCTAACTTCTCCAAGTAACGTGGCGATGCGGGGCGAGCGGCTGGCTCGGCTGCGCGAAGCTCTCGACGGGATGGACGAGATCGACCGTGAAGTTCTGGCGCTGCGGCATTTCGAAGAACTCGGCAATAACGAAGTGGCCGAGATTCTGGGAATTCAGAAGACGACCGCGAGTAATCGGTACGTGCGGGCTCTGAAACGGTTGAAGCAGGTTCTGGAAGCGGATTCCGAAGCAGCCGAATTCACGGAGTAGGAACACCGAACGGAACTTAAGTAACAGCAGTCACCTCTCCCCTTTTTTGAGGGAGAGGTCGCGGTCTCAGCCGCGGGTGAGGGGGCCTTTCCCCGTTGCCTGGACTGAGTGATCAAGCAGACCAACCCTCACCCGGCCCTGAGAGGCCGACCTCTCCCGCAAGCGGGAGAGGTGACAACAATCGCATTCTCTTGCGGGATAAGATAATCGTGACTGACGACCGATCTGCCGCATCAGTGGATGTCGAAGCTCCGACCGTCATCAACGACGACCGCGACCCGGTTGACGTCGCGGCGGACGAATTCGCCGCCCGATACAGAAATGGTGAATACCCTTCAGTGACTGAGTACGTTCAGCGATTTCCTGACCAGGCTGAAGAACTCAAAGAGCTGCTGCCCGCCGTCGCGATGATGGAACAGCTCAAGCAGAAGGAAGAGTCCCGCATCGACTCGATTGAGCGGCAGTCGGTCATCAGCGGACTGCAGCAGCTCGGCGATTTCCGCATCATTCGTGAAATCGGTCACGGGGGCATGGGAGTCGTTTATGAGGCCGAGCAGGAATCGCTCGGTCGTCACGTCGCTTTGAAAGTGCTGTCGCCAGCGACGTTTGATTCACCGAAATCGATCCGCCGGTTCCGGCGCGAAGCAGAAACTGTCGCGCGGCTGCATCACACAAATATTGTCCCGGTCTTTGGCGTCGGCGACGAAAAAGGGCTGCACTATTACGTCATGCAGTTGATCGAGGGCGAGCCGCTTAACGACGTCGTCACCGGGCTGCGGAGCAAAACGGAGGGCGGAAACGGAGATCACAACTCTGCGGTGACTGGTCCCGCGGGTGCCACTGGCTCTGCCAGTGCGGAATCGCCAGCAGGCTCCGATCGTAAAAGCACTGGCAAAGCCAGTGGCACACATTCATTACCCGCGGCTAGCGCCGTGCGGCTCACAAATTCTGCAAATGGTGACTCCCCGGCTCCGGATTTCCACATTGAATCTTCGGTGGAAATGCAACTGGCTGCGGACAGCGATGACGAGTTCGCAGAAACCGTTATGCAGAGTTCCGAAGATCTGGCCCAACTGTCTGAGCCGAATCTCGCGGACACTGTCGATCAGGTGAAAACTCGAAAGCCGGCAGAAGAGCCAACTTCAGAATCGGACGACTCCGATGCGGGGAACCGTCCGCCGCACGAAACGCTGCTGCCCGCGACGGAGCGGCTGTCGGCGTTGCTTCAAACGGGGGAGTATTGGAACGCCGTTGCTGAGATCGGCATTCAGGTTTCTCGGGCACTGGTCTACGCACACGGGCACGGAGTCTGGCATCGCGATATTAAACCCTCGAATTTGCTGATCGATCGATCGGGGACGGTTTGGCTGGTTGACTTCGGGCTGGCTCGGATCGCCGAAGATAACGAGCTGACGCAAACGGGAGACCTGCTCGGCACGCTGCGTTACATGTCGCCGGAACAGGTTGTTGGCGAGTTTGACCACCGCAGCGACGTCTACAGTCTCGGTCTGACGTTGTACGAATTGCTGACTTTTCGGCCGGCTCATGACGCGTCGATCCGTTCGCGAATTGTCGAGCAGATCAGCGCGGCCAGCCCGAAGTCTCCGCGACTGATCAACCCGGCCATTCCCAAAGACCTCGAAACGATCGTCCTGAAGGCGACGGCGCACGGACCGGGTGATCGATACCAATCGGCAAACGAACTCGCGGAAGATCTGCAGCGATTCTCGCAGGGCTTTCCAATTAAGGCCCGCCGATTCAGCGCGGCCGAGCAGCTTTTGCGGTGGAGCCGCCGTAACCCGGCGCTGGCCTGGACGACGGCGACAACGGCGATTCTGCTGGTCACTGTCGCGGCGGTTTCGGTCTGGGGTTTCGTGACGACTCGCGATGCCAACCGGGACCTGACCGAAGAACGTGGCCGAACGCGGATCGAAGCCGAACGTGCCGAAGATAATCTGAAGATGGCGTTGCTGGCGTTCGAAGAAATCGTCGACGGAATCTCGCAGCGAGGGATCCCGCAGTCAGTTCAGTCTGACTTGAACCTGGACATCGAAACGGAAGACGGCGAGACGTCGCAGCCGGTCGCTAATCTGACTCCGGCCGTCACCGAGGCGGACGCCGAATTGCTCAAACGTCTGCTTAAGTTTTACATCGACTTCGCTGGCCGAAACGAATCGTCGCCGGAAGTGGCTGCTCAAACAGCGAAAGCGCAGCGGCGAGTTGGCGACATTTACCAGCGACTCGGTCGGCATGAAGAAGCGATCGCTGCCTATGAGAATGCTCGCAGCCAGTATCAGATTCTCAGCCTGGCGGAGTTGGAGCCGAGTCTTGCGGATATTCTCGCCAGGCCCGACGTTCCGGTTTCTTACAACGCGACACTGGCAGTTGCTGAGATCTCCGGCCAGATTGGCGAAGCCGCTGCTCTGGTCGGCGACCTCGGAACAACTCGCGAGTCCTACGAGTCGGCCGTGAATTACCTGGCCAGCCTCCCGGCGGAAGTCCAGTCGCGACCGGAAACTCGATTCGCGACGGCTCAAACGAAGACCGCCTTTGCATCGCTGCCAAACCGTTTCGCGGGGCGAATGGGAGGGTTCGATCCGAAAAGGTTCGGAGGTGGCGGCCCGGGAGGATCACGAGATTCGAGACGGCCTCCGGGCGACAGCCGATCTCGCGGCGGCCGCGACGACGATCGAGGCGGCGATCGAGGCGGAGCCCCCAGATCGCGCGATGGTGGATCGCGCGGCGGCGGGGCACGCGAGTTGGTGGCGAGTGATCGCGGACCGAATGGGAGGCCTGAACGCGGTGGTCCTGCTGAAAGTCGTCAGGGAAGGCAACCGCCCGGCGGCGAACGAGGTGGCTTCGGTCCACCAGGTGGCGGACCGGGACGCGGCTACGGCCCTCCGCAAGGCATTGAAGAATTCATGGAGACGACTCGGCAGGAAGCTCGCGTCCTGCTGGAACGGCTGATCGAAGAAGACGCTCAGCATCCGGACTACCAGCTCGAACTGGCGAAGCTGCTGCTCACCTCTGCCAGCTCCCGCAGCCGCAGCCGCAGCCGCGATTCCGTGAACCCAATGTCAGACCTCGATCAAGCGATCGGGATTCTTGAGGAACTCGCCACAGGACACCCCGGCAATCCCAATTACCAGTTCCAACTGGCGGATGCTCTGGCGCTGGCCTCTCCCGAAACCAAGCGGTTCGAGACTCCGGAACAAGCTGCCGCACGTTGTTCGCGGTCGATCGAAATAGCCCGCAAGTTGCAGCAGCAGTTTCCCAACGCTCCCGAATACGACATTCTGCTCGCAAATTCGCTGCGGCGTTTGTCGGGCGTGCAGAACGATCAGAACCAGTTGAGCGACTCGCAGGCGTCGGTCGACGAGGCGGTTTCGATTCTGCGGCGTCTCACTGAAGTCTGGCCGGGACACGTGATTTACCGACTATCGCTTGCCCAGGCCCTGATGCATTCGGCTATGCTGGAGAGACGTTTGAAGGCTGGTGGTGTCAGTCTGCAGCGTCTTGACGAAGCAGTGGCACTTTTTAGTGACGTTGAGTCGTTCGATGATCAGCCGGTTTTTGTGCCGGCGATTCTATCGATGATTCACCGAAACCGTGGCGAGTTCTTAATACGAACGGGGCGAGAGGCTGAAGCGAAAGAGGCGTGGGCACTCGCCACAAAACTGGCTCCCTGGATGTCGAAAGGTCCGGGCGGCCCGAGACCAGATGATCGCGATTACGGTCGACCCGGCGGCTCAGAAAGGTATCCTCAGCACCAGAAACCGAAGGGGCCACCGCGAGACCGACCAAATAACGGACGTCCGGACCGACCGCCGGGTGACGAAAACTCCACCGAAACTGATCGACAGAAGCGTGACCGACCACCTGCCGAGTGAAACTCCTGAACTCGTCAATCGGGTTATCCGAGGCGACACCGATGCGCTCTCAGAACTGTTCAACGTGCATCGAGCACGCTTGTGGCGAATGGTCAACTTCCGAATGGACCCGCGACTCGCCGGCCGGATCGACGCTGACGACATCCTGCAGGAAGCCTGGATGCGGGCGATCGACCGGATCGATTCGTTCCTTGTCGACGCGTCCCGGTCAACATTCATCTGGTTCCGCATGATCGTGACTCAGACGATGGTCGACCTGCACCGTCGCCATGTCGGAGCCCAGAAACGCAGCGCCGCCAAAGAAATCTCGATCCACGGCGGCTGGAGCAGTCAGTCGACGTCGGTGTCGCTCGCTCGGCATCTGCTCGGTCATCTTTCGTCCCCCAGCAACGCCGCCATCCGAGCCGAACTTTCATCGCAGCTCGAAACAGCGCTCACCACGATGAGCGACATCGACCGCGAAGTTCTGGCGATGCGGCACTTCGAAGAGCTGACCAACAGCGAAACCGCTCAGGTTCTGGACATGACCGAACAGGCCGCCAGCGCACGCTACGTTCGAGCCCTCAGCCGCCTGCGCCACGTCCTGACAGCAATCCCCGGCTTCATGGACGACGCCGGAGGGGGTTGAACATCGAACAGCCAACATTGAACATTGAACATCGAACGGGCTGCGTGTTGGGAGTTGGATTCTGAACGTCACAGTTTTCGTTCGATGTTGAATGTTGGCTGTTCGATGTTCTTTCGCTGTTCGATGTTCCTTCCGTTTCGTAGGATGCCGCAAAATCAGCGGTCGATCGCATTCCGGTCGTCCATTCACGTTCTCCGATTTGAGGTTTCTGAGTTCCGATGTCGAACGTTCTGAAGCTGGGTATCCCGGCCGGTAGCCTGAAAGATGCCACGGCAGCTCTGTTCCAGCGAGCGGGTTACAACATCAAGTTTTCTTCCCGTTCCTACTACCCGACGATTGATGACGCTGAGATCGAGTGTCTGCTCATCCGTGCTCAGGAAATGGCACGTTATGTTGAGCAGGGCATTCTCGATGCGGGCATCACTGGGCACGACTGGGTGCAGGAAACTCAGGCCGACGTCCACGAAGTCTGCGAACTGGTCTTCTCGAAAGTCAGCCGCCGCCCCGTCAAATGGGTGTTGTGCGTGCCGGAAGATTCGCCCGTGCAGTCGGTCAAGGATCTCGAAGGAAAGAGCATCGCGACCGAAGCCGTAGGCCTCACGAACGCCTACCTGGCCAAACACGGAGTCACCGCCAACGTCGAATTTTCCTGGGGAGCGACCGAAGTCAAGCCGCCGCGACTGGCCGACGCGATCGTCGAAGTCACCGAAACCGGCAGCTCGCTTCGAGCAAACAATTTGCGAATCGTCGACGTCGTCATCGAGAGCACAACTCGCCTGATCGCGAACCAGGATTCATGGAAAGACGAGTGGAAGAAGGCGAAGCTCGAAAACATCGCGTTGATGCTTCAGTCCTGCCTGAACGCCGAAGGCAAAGTCGGCCTGATGATGAACGTCCGCCGCGCCGACCTGGAATCACTGCTCGGTCAGTTGCCCGCGCTGCAGACTCCAACAATTTCGTCGCTGTCCGATCCAGACTGGGTCGACGTCAACACAATCGTCGACGAAGCCACCGTCCGCAGCATTGTCCCGGCATTAAAATCCGCCGGCGCAAAAGGCATCGTCGAATACTCGATCACCAAGTTGATCGACTAATTTCAAAGTAGGCTGGAACAAGCTCCGCGCAGTTCCGGCATTTCAGTCTTGTCTCCTGCCGGAACTGCGCGGGGCTTGTTCCAGCCTACAGTCAAATCTGGCTAGGCAGCGAATCATGGACTCAACAGCCGACCACGAATTCAATCCCAAAAACGCCTCGCCCGCGTTGAAAACAGCCATCGCCGAGCTGGCAGCCAAGTCTGGCAAGGACGAGACCGAGTTCGTCGGCATCCGCATGGGCGACGCCTTTGACCTCGCCGTCAAAGCATGGGGAGCCGACCTGCCGGACTTCTGGAAAGTCTGGAACAGTTGGAACACCGCCAGCGACGAACCCAAGCCCTGGGGCGAGCTTTAACGAGGCGTTTCGGATAGCCAGCCGCCGGAGGGTACGCACATCTCGATTCATAAAGTTTTGACAACGTGGGATGCCGTAGAATCCGGTCCATTCTTTGAACTCGAAGAGATTCCGGAAGACATCCTTCAGCAAGCCGTTCCCACAGACTATCTAAACGTCTTGCGAGAATTCGGCGGACGAGAAGGCTTCCTTGGGCAACAGTATCTCCGCCTCTACAGATGGGGTGAACTGATCCCACTTAATCAAGCCTACGAGATGCAGGACTATAACCGAGTACTCTTCCTGTTTGCGGCCGATGGCTTCGGAGAAGCATTTGCCTTCGTGTTCGGGACTGACACTGTGGTCAAGATTCCTTTGATCCCAATACCAAAGGACAAAGCCGACATCGTTGCACACGGATTTGAAGCGTTTCTCGACGTTCTAGCTGCTTCCGGGCCACCACCAGAAATGGATCCAGATGGGGTTGGCCTGGAACTTCACCTGGTTCAGCCGTTGTGCTGTGGTGGCGATTTTACGATCCCAGACAATCGGGTAATGGTCCCACCGGCAAAGCATGCTGAGTTGACGCGATTCTGGAACCAAGTGTACTACGAATCGAATAACCAGTCGGAAGAGACATAGTCCAGACTTGGGTACAAAGTCCGGTCGGACGGGTCAGGCAAACTGCGGAAACGGGTGAGACGCGGCTGAGGCTCTTCGGTCGTATTGTCGGGTTTGTCTCGAAAGTCAGGTCTGCGATACTGACGATGATTGCCCGGTAGTGCATACTGTGGCGAGTTGGCCGGGCCGGTTTTCGCAATCGTCGCCAACCTGGCAGCCGAAACCGCCTCGCCAAAACGAGTTACGAACCGACTCAGACGTCCACATCTGCCGTCAGACTGACTGAATACTAAGAAGGATCGATCAGTGTCTCAGCTTCGACTGGCCCTGGTGATTCACAATCACCAACCGATTGGCAACTTCGACGGTGTCTTCGAGCAGGCTTACCAGGACAGCTACAAGCCGTTTCTGGATCTGCTGGCCGAATTTCCCAGCCTGGCCATCACGCTGCACAACTCGGGAAGCCTGCTGGAATGGCTCGTCGAGCACCGGCCGGAATACCTCGATCAAATCCGGGAACTCGCCGACCGCGGCCAGATCGAGATCATCGGCGGCCCGTTCTACGAACCAATCCTCGCCAGCATTCCGCAGCGAGACCGCATCGGGCAGATTCAGCAGTACTCGAAGTATCTTGAGAACCTCTTCGGACAACCGGTGCGAGGCATGTGGGTGCCCGAGCGAGTCTGGGAACAGTCCTTCGCGCGAGACATCGTCGACGCTGGCATCGAATACACCGTTCTGGACGATTCGCACTTCCGCAGCGCCGGTCACACACCGGAAGAGCTGACGTCGCAATTCCTGACCGAAGACGAAGGTCGGCTGCTGCAAATCTTCCCGGTCTCTGAACCGCTGCGATATGCCATCCCGTTTGACGATGTCCACAAGTCGATCGAAATCCTGCGCGAGCAATTCGAACGAAACCCAAACTCGGTGGCCGTGTTCGGCGACGACGGCGAGAAGTTCGGCACGTGGCCGGGCACTAAGGAAGCCGTCTTCGAAGAAGGCTGGTTGCGAAACTTCTTCCAGCTCCTGCAGGACAACGGCGATTGGTTGAAAGTCGCCACGCTGGCCGAGTGTGTCGAAAACCTCATGCCTGCCGGGCGAACCTACCTTCCCGACAGTAGCTACCGCGAAATGACCGAGTGGGTACTGCCCGCCGATCGGCAGAAGGTGCTGCTGTCACTTCGAAAAGACAAAGAGAAGAACGACCCGGACTGGCCGGAACTTTCCAACTTCGTCCGCGGCGGCTTCTGGCGAAACTTCCGCAACAAGTATCCCGAAACCAACGAGATGTACGCTCGGATGCTCGGCATCAGCGAACGGCTCGAAAAGCTGACCAACGCCGATACCGACCGCGAATTCGCCGACCGATTGTCCGAAGCTCGCACGGCACTATACCGAGGACAATGCAACTGCTCGTACTGGCACGGCGCGTTCGGCGGTCTCTACCTGCCGCATCTTCGACACGCTGTTTATGCACAGCTGATCGCCGCCGATACGATCCTGGAAAAGGTCGACCGAGCGATGAAGACTTCGACGGCCGGAGCGATTTCGACGTCGTCATCCGACCGCTGGGTGGAAGTCGAAACGGGCGACTTCAATCTCGACGCCCGACCGGAAGTTCGAATCGCTGGTGACCGACTGGCTGCTTACTTTACTCCGGCTGTCGGCGGACATCTTTACGAGCTTGATGTCCGAGCCATCCGCCACAATTTGCTTGCGACGCTTAACCGCCGTCCGGAAATCTACCACGAAGCCATCCGGCAAGCCGCCAACCCGGACAGCAACGGCGACGACCTCAACGCCGCCAGCATTCAGGGCGAGATCAAGTGCAAGCAGGAAAACCTCGACCAGAAGATCGTCTACGACAACTGGCCTCGCAAAGCGCTCGTCGATCACTTCCTCCAGCCGGGACTTTCTCTGGAAGACTTTCAGGCTGGCCACGGACACGTCAGCGATTTTCACACCGGCGTTTATCAGTCGCTGCTGAAACGTTCGCGCGAACAAGTGGAAGCGTGCTTCGCTCGTCGAGGCCAGATTGCTTCGTACTCGGTTCAGGTCACCAAGTCGGTCACGGTGGAAACTTCCAAAGGAGCATCGCTGCAAATTCGCTACGACCTGGAAGACCTGCCCGTCGGCATGCCGATTCACTTCGCCGTTGAATTCAATCTCGCCGGCCTGCCTGGCGGAGTGGACGATCGGTACTACTACGACCACACGGGCAAACGGCAGGGCCGACTGGACGAAACGATCGACCAGCCACACTGCGAACGCATTGGTCTTGTCGACGAATGGCTCGGTGTCGACGTCTCGCTGGACTTCCCGATGCCGTGCAGCTGCTGGGCCTTCCCGATCGAAACGGTCAGCCAGTCAGAAGGCGGTTTCGAAACCGTGCACCAGGCCTGCTGCGTCGTTCCTCACTGGGAATTCGTCGTCCCCGAAGACGGCCGCTGGTCGGTCGAACTGACTCTGGGAATCGACACTTCCGCAGCCCTCGCCAAAGAACTCTGCAACACCGCCGCACCTCGCACCGTGTGACGGTTGATCGCCCGTGCGTAGGGTGTGACAAGCGGGCTGAACGTGAATCGCGGTGTGCCGGCGCGGAGATCTGTGAGCCATGATTACGGCTTAGAACTTCAACGATTGCCCGCGCGGGCACACCAGTCGTTGGATCCGCTCCGCTGGTCACACCCTACGAAAAACTCTACTCCCGCAGTTACGCATTGCGGTTGCGTGGCGAGTCGATGCAGGCGATGCGGTGGAAGTGCAGCTCGACGACGCGATCGACGACGCGGCGCAGGCCTTCGACCAGGCACTCGGGTTCGTTGTCCTCTTCGCCTTTTCGTTTGACGTCTTCCAGCGACGTGCCGGGAAAAACGGTGAACGAACTCTGATTGATGATCTGGTTGCCGGCGTCGAGTTCCGGCACGATGAAGTGAGCGGTCGCGCCGTACGTCAGCATGTGATGGCTGTAGGCGTCTTCGTAAGGTCTCGGGCCAGGGAACGACGGCAGAATTCCGTGATGGAGGTTGATGATGCGGCCGCCGGCGTATCGCCAGCAGGTGCTCGCCGGAATCATCCGCATGTATCGAGCGAGGACGACGTAATCGACATCGTACTCGTCGAACAGTTCGACCATGCGGTCGTTGTCCGGCTTGCCTTTTTCGTCACCGATGTCATGCCAGTCGATGTCGAACTGCTCAGCCACGCCGCGACACGCCGGTCGATTTCCGATCATCACGGCGGCTTCGGCGTTCAATCGCTTGTCGCGGATCGCTCGCAAAACGGCCAGAGCTGGCTCCGGTCGGTAAGTCGTGCAAATGGCGACTCGCGGAAGACGATCAGATGCGTCGCGCGACCAGGTACGGATCTCCAGGCCGGTTTCTTCGCCGATTCGGTTCATCTCGTCGCGCAACTCTGAAACGGTCGAGTTCTCGCCCGGCCACTCGATCCGCAACAGCATTGCAAAGACGCGTTCGTTATCGCGGTCGTACATCTGAATTTCGTGGATGTTCGCACCGCGAGACGTCACGAAATGAACGATCGGATCGGCGAGTCCTCGATTGTCAGGACCGACGGCCGTAATGGTGACCTGCATCTCTGAAAACTCCCTAAGCCGCCTGACGCCGCAGCTTCCACCGTTGAATTTGCCTGGTGATCGTCCAGTGAAATCATCGCCTGCCGGAAACGCCGGCTATGGTAACGAGAACCTAACCTGTCGATCGGAACCTGTCAGGGCGGTTCGACCGAACCATCGCGACATACCGGAACTTGAATTCCGACCTTGCCGCCCAGGAGCAACGATTCGGCTGACACCGCTCGTCGGGGACCAGACGATTCCAACGATTTCCCGTTGTGTGACACTTCTGGCGGCGAGAAATTTCGGGACAGCGAGGCGTCGAGACCGAAGCTGACAACAGACCGGATTCCGATATTGACCAGATTTTTCGAACCAGGCATAGTCCTGCTCCTTTCCTCAGGGATTTTGCCCCGCAATGGCTGACCGTTCTGGCGCGGCCATTCCCGCAAGCCTTCCCACACCGCGACATACCCCCAAGTTCATAGCGAATCTCGTTTTAGACTCTTTCTGCGCGCGAGCATTCACTGCTCGGTCTCCGAGTTCACCTGAAAGGAACTCACGATGAGAGTGCATCAATTCATGAAAACGCTTCTGACAGGCCTGATTCTGACGTCGGTGATTGCGTCATCGAACGTGTTGCTCGGCGCCGAAATCCCGACAGACGCGATGAAGACTTTCTCGCGGGGAATGTCCCGGTCGCACGT